>NZ_JBSGEZ010000018.1:0-109963 GCF_053603155.1 Nocardia sp. NPDC004260
GACACGCAACTGAAGCGACACAACCGACTCCGCCTCACCCACCGACCGGTTCGCAAATTTGACGACCAGGTCAAACCCTTATGTGAGCGGCATTGCCCCTAGGTGGGCGGCGCATCCGAACGCTTGACGGCCCCTGCTAGAGTTAACGGGAACGATTTCCATTATGATCTAGAGCACGGCCAGGAGTACCCCACGTGAGAACCCGATTCGCCATCAGTTGCGCAGGTGTCGCCGTGGGAGTCGTCTCCGCCCTGACGCTGACCGCCTGCGGCGGCTCGAACGACGACGGGCGCCCGAACGTCGTCGCCTCCACCGACGTCTGGGGCGATATCGCCGCCGCCGTCGCGGGCCCCGACGCCGCCGTCCGGTCGCTGATCACCGATCCGTCCGCCGACCCGCACTCGCACGAGACCTCCGCGGTCGAGTCGGCGGCGCTCAGCGATGCCGACCTCGTGGTCTACAACGGCGGCGGCTACGACCGGTTCGCCGAGAAGGCGGTGGCGGGCACGAACAAGCGCACCGTGGACGCGTTCGCGCTGCGGGCCGATCAGAGCGACGACAACGAGCACGTCTGGTACGACGTGCGCACCGTCGACGTGGTCGCCGACCGGATCGCCGCCCAACTCGGCGAACTCGACCCGGGCAACGCCGCGGCCTACGCCGAGCGCGCGACGACGTTCAAGAACCGGCTCGCCACGGTTGCCGCCATCACGGGCACACTCGCCGCCGAGCATCCGAAAACGCCGGTGCTGCAGACCGAACCCCTCGCGCACTATCTCGTGGTCGCCGCCGGAGCCGACGACCGGACTCCGCACGAGTTCCAGGAAGCCATCGAGCAGGAGACCGACCCGGCCCCCGCGGCCGTCGCGGCGACGCAGGACCTGCTCACCGGCAAGCGGGTCCACGCCCTGATCTACAACGTGCAGACCGAGGACAAGATCACCAAAGACCTGCGCGCGACCGCGCAGCGCGCGGGCGTCGCCGTCGTCGACGTGACCGAGACCCTGCCCGACGGCGTGGATTACATTCAGTGGCAGACGAAGAACGCGCAGGCGCTCGCCGCCGCGCTGGGCTGAGCAGATGAACAAGGGAGCCGCGCTGACCGAACACGCCGACGAGGCGGAACGGCGATCGACCATCGGCGAATCGGCCGCGGTGCGACTGGAGGCCGCCCGCTTGTCGTTCGGGGACCGAACCCTTTGGGCGGGACTGGATCTCACTGTCGCGCCGGGTGAATTCGTCGCGGTCCTCGGGCCGAACGGTTCGGGCAAGACCTCGCTGCTGAAGGTGCTGTTGGGCCAGGTCGGCCTGAGTTCGGGCGCGGCTCGGATCGCGGGCTCTCCCGCGCGCACCGGCAATCACGACATCGGCTACATACCGCAACAGAAGACTATCGACGCCGGGGTGCAGTTGCGCGGTATCGATCTCGTCGGCCTCGGCGTCGACGGGCATCGCTGGGGGCTCGGGCTGCGCTCCCGCGCCGAACGCAAGCGGAAGGTGGCCGCGGCCATCGCCGACGTGGGCGCCGAGCGATTCGCCCACGCGCCACTGGAATCCATGTCCGGCGGCGAACAGCAGCGACTGCGGGTGGCGCAGGCGCTGGTCGGCGATCCGAAGGTGCTGCTGTGCGACGAACCGTTGCTCAGCCTGGACCTGGCGAATCAGCGACTGGTCGCCGAACTCATCGATCGCCGCAGGCGCACCCACGACACCGCGGTGCTCTTCGTGACGCACGAGATCAACCCGATCCTGCCCCTGGTGGACCGGGTGCTGTACCTGGTCGACGGCCGGTTCCGGATCGGGACGCCGGAAGAGGTGATGACCTCGACGGTGCTGTCGGAGTTGTACCGCACCCAGGTGGACGTACTACGGGTACGCGGGCGTCTGGTGGTCGTCGGCACCGGCGACACCATGGACGCGCTCGGCACCGCGGGCGGCCACTGCCACGGCCCGGCCGGCGACGAGTTCGCCCACGGCGATTCCGCCGGTAGCCCCGCACCGGACGATGACGCCACCTCGACCACGGGCTCCGTCGAAAAGCCGGCCCCCGCAGCGCCGATCTCAGCGCATGCCGCCGTCGCCGCCACCTCGACCGGCACGGAAACCCGCACACGAACCAGCCGCTCGGACACCAACGGCAGCGCCCCAGCCGAACGAACACCGGCAGTCCCGACGACCGACGCCCCGACTTCAGGCAGATCGTCGACCACCGACGAGGCACGCGTCGATGCGGCCTCGACCGACACGGGAACCGGCACACGAGCCGGCCGCGCGGCGACACACGGCACCGCTCCGGCCGAACGAACACCGGCAGTCCCGACGACCGCCATGCGCCCGAACTCGGGCCCACCCTGGATCGTCGAGGTGACGAGTGGTGGCTCGACGCCGATCGACCCGAAGACGAACGAACCGGCGGTGAGCAGCGCGCCGGTGACCGAATCGACATCGAGCGGCCTGGCATCCGCGGTCGACACATCGCCGGGCCCGGCGAACGGCAACGCGCCGACGGGCGACGTGGTGGCCGGCCGCTCGATACCCGGCAACGGTTCGACGGCGGGCCTCTCATCGGCGGAGCGTGTCCAAGGCGACGGCGACCGTCCGGCGGCGGATCCCGAGCAGAGCGGAGTGCGTTCGTGACCGACAAGCTCTCCAGCGTCCTCGGCAAGATGCTGGACTTCGGCACCACGGCGAACCTGCTGTCCTACGGTTTCGTCCAGCAGGCGCTGCTCGCGGCGGCTCTGCTGGGACTGCTGTCCGGCGTGATCGGTCCGCTGATCATCAGCAGGCAGATGTCGTTCGCGGTGCACGGCACCAGCGAGCTTTCGTTGACCGGTGCCGCCGCCGCGCTGCTGGCCGGTGTCGGGGTCGGTTTGGGCGCCATCGCGGGGTCGGTGGTCGCGGCGGTGTTGTTCGGCCTGCTCGGCGCGCGGGCGCGGGAACGCGATTCGGTGATCGCCGTGGTGCTCTCGTTCGGACTCGGACTCTCGGTGCTGTTCCTGTGGTTGGGCCCCGATCGCGCGGGATCGAAATTCTCCCTGCTGACCGGCCAAGTGGTCAGCGTCGGCAACAACGGGCTCGGCCTGCTCGCCGTCTGCACCGCCGGAGTGATCGCGGTGCTGGCCTTCGTCTACCGGCCGCTACTGTTCGCCAGTTCCGACCCGGAAGTGGCCGTGGCGCGCGGTGTCCCGGTGCGGGCGCTGTCCATCGTATTCGCCGTCCTGCTGGGCATCACGGCGGCGTTCGGCGTGCAGATCGTCGGCGCGCTGCTGGTCCTCGCCCTGCTGATCACCCCGGCCGCCGCGGCCGCCCAGCTCACCGCGGACCCGGTTCGAGCGACCGTGCTCGCCGTGGTGTTCGCGGAGATCGCCGCCGTTGGCGGCATCCTGCTTTCGCTCGCGCCGGGTGTCCCCGTCTCGACCTTCGTCACCACGATCTCGTTCCTGATCTACCTCGCCTGCCGCCTGCTCGGCAGCCGCAACCGCAGACTCGCGCACGCCCGCTGAAGGCGTCGCGCGCCGGTCTACTGACGCCGCACCGGCATGTCGAAAAGTCTTCGCGATCGACGTCCGGGTGATGGCGGTGACCTCATGGCGAGCGCAACGCCGACCAGCGGTGCCGCGACCGCCAGTCCAGCGGCTATCAGTGCTGATCAGCGCCTAGCTCGGAAACCGGGCCATCTTGATGGCAGCCGCCTTCAGTCACTGGCGGATGCTTTCGTATGCTCGATCCATCGCGCCCCCGAACGAATGGTGACCAACGATGATCGACTTCGCGATTCCCGCCGACCTCGCCGCCGAACGCGACCGAGTGCGCCGCTTCGTCATCGATAAGATCGTCCCCTACGAGCGCGACCCGCGCCTGACCGCGCACGGGCCGACCGACGAGCTGCGGCAGGAACTCGTCGAACTCGCCCGCGCCGAGAAGCTGCTCACCGTGCAGGCGCCCGAGTCGCTCGGCGGACGCGGACTGACCCACATCGAGCAGGCGGTGATCTACGAGGCGGCGGGCTGGTCCACGCTCGGCCCGGTCGCGATGAACTGCGCGGCGCCCGACGAGGGCAACATGTTCCTGCTATCCAAGGTGGCCGATCCCGACCAGGTCCAGCATTACCTGGCCCCCGTGATCGCGGGCCACCAGCGTTCGGTCTTCGCCATGACCGAGCCCGACGGGGCCGGCTCCGACCCGGCGCAGCTGGCCACCGGCGCCACCTTCGACGGCGAGAACTTCACCATCAACGGCCGCAAATGGCTGATCACCGGGGCGAACGGCGCGAAGACCTGGATCATCATGGCCCGCCTCGCCGCCAACCCGCATCTGCCCGAGGGCCCCACGCTGTTCCTGGCCGACGGCGAGGAACCCGGCATCGTCATCGAACGCACGATGAACACGATGGACCGCAACTACGTCGCCGGGCACGGTGTGGTCCGCTTCGACAACCTGACTCTGCCCAGGGAAGCGCTGCTCGGCGAGGCGGGCCAGGCGCTGCGCTACGCCCAGCTCCGGCTCGCCCCGGCCCGCCTGACCCATTGCATGCGGTGGCTCGGCGCGGCCGAACGCGCCCAGAGCATCGCCGTCGAGCACGCGCGCACCCGCACCGCGTTCGGCAAGCCGATCGGCGAACACGAGGGCGTGTCGTTCATGCTCGCCGACAACGAGATCGCCCTGCACCAGTGCAGGCTGACCATCTGGCACGCGTGCTGGCTGATGGACAACGGCGAGAAGGCGCGGCACGAGAGTTCGATCGCCAAATCGTTCGTGTCCGAGGAGTTGTTCAAGGTCGCCGACCGCTGCGTGCAGGTGCTCGGCGGCATCGGCATCAGCGACGAGACGGTGGTCGAGATGATCTTCCGGGACATGCGCGCCTTCCACCTCTACGACGGGCCCACCGAGGTGCACAAGTACGCCATCGGGCGCAAGGTGCTGCGCGGATAGCCGAGGACTTTCTGCCCCGGGTCAGCTCCGCGCGCGTCGGCTAACATCCTGTGGCATGAGTTCGGAACTGCACGTCGACGTCTCCAGGGGCGTCGCCGTGCTCACGCTCAACCGGCCCGCCCAGCAGAACGCCTTCACCCCCACGATGGCCGCCGAGTTGGGCGCCGCGTTGCAGCGCTGCGATTCGGAAGACGCCATCCGTGCCGTGATCATCACCGGCACCCCGCCCGCGTTCTGCGCGGGCGCGGACCTATCCAATCGGGTGGGCGAGGTCAGCGCCACCATCGATCCGCCGCCGTGGCGGGTGCGCAAACCGGTGATCGCGGCCGTCAACGGCCACGCGGTCGGCATCGGCTTGGCCCTGGCCTTGCAGTGCGATCTGCGGTACATGGCACGCGACGCGGTGTACGGGCTGAATCAGGTCCGCCGCGGCGTGCTGGCCGACGGCTATGCGCACTGGACGCTACCCAGGCTGGTCGGCATGGCCAACGCCGCCGACATCATGCTGACCGGGCGCACCTTCGACGGCGACGAGGCGAAGGCGATGGGCGTGACCAACAGCTCGCTGCCCGCGGGCGAGGTGCTACCGACCGCGCTGGCCGTCGCGCACGACATCGCGAACGGCTCGGCGCCGCTGCCGGTGGCACTGTCCAAGCGGCTGCTCTGGGAAGGGCTCGGGATGAACCCGGCCATGGTCGGTCAACTGGAAACCGAGCTCAACCAGCACGCGACCAAGAGCATCGACGGCGGCGAGGCCATGGCCGCGTTCCGGGACCGTAGGCAGCCCAGTTGGTCGGGCAGCGTCAGCACGGAATGGCCCGCCTGGGACGCCGCCGGGCGCGAACGGCCCAGCCTGGACTAGGCGGCGCGCCCGGCTGGGTGCGATGCCGCGAATGTCACCGCCGGCGGTAGCGCCCCTCCGCCCCACGCGAGCCTCGGTCAGCGCCGCTCAGGCATTACCGCCGAGCACGATGAGCAGGAACAGCAGCGCGAAGACGATCATCAGGACGGTGCCGATGACGCCGAGGACGTAGCCGACCAGCACCTGAGCGCGACCACCGTACGCGCCGCCGGATTCCTCGATCTGGTCGAGCGCCCGCCGTCCCAGCGCCCACGCCACCGGCCCCAGCACTCCGCAGCAGAGGACGCTCGCCGCGCCGAGAAACAACACCGCCGTCGCATTCGGATGCTCGACCGGCGCGCCAATGGGCTGATTGGGTATCACCACCAGCCGAATTCTACTGGGCTCCTCCGCCTCTCCGGGTTTTTAGGCCGTACGGGTCGGAGATCAGGCCCGACGTTGGCGGGCGACTTCGGAGAGCACCACACCGGCGGCGACCGACGCGTTCAACGATTCCACCGGGCCCGCCATCGGAATCGACAAGATCGAGTCACAAGTCTCCCGCACCAGGCGGGACAGTCCTTTGCCCTCCGAGCCGACCACGATCACAGTCGGCTCGCGACCGTCGAAATCGTCCAGCGTGGTATCGCCACCGGCGTCCAAGCCCACGACCCGAACGCCCCGAGCCGCCCAATCCTTCAGCGTGCGAGTGAGATTGGTCGCGCGGGCGACCGGAAGACGAGCGGCGGCGCCCGCGCTGGTGCGCCAGGCCACCGCGGTGACGCTCGCGCTGCGCCGCTGCGGGATCAGGACGCCGTGGCCACCGAAAGCCGCCACGGAACGCACCACCGCGCCCAGATTGCGCGGATCGGAGATGTTGTCCAGCGCCACCAGCAACGCGGGCTCCGCGGCGTTGCGCACCCCGTCGAGCAGATCGTCCGGGTGGGCGTAGCGATACGGCGGCACTTGGAGAGCCACACCCTGGTGCAATCCGTTGGCGCTCAACCGATCCAAGTCGGTGCGCGGCACCTCCAGGATGGAGATACCGGTGTCGGCGGCCAGCCGCACGCTCTCGGTCAGCCGGTCGTCGTTCTCGGTGCCGACCGCGACGTACAGTGCCGTCGCGGGCACGCCGGCACGCAAGCACTCGACCACCGGGTTGCGCCCGAGCACCAACTCCGGCCCGTCCTCGGTCTTGCGTCCGGCGGGCCGTGCCGCCGCGCCACGAGCGGACGGACGGCCCTGCGCGGCTTTGGTTTTCGCGGCCGCACGCTTGGCGGCGGGATGCTTGGTGCGCATCTCCGCGGGCGGTGTGGCGCCACGCCCCTCCAGTCCGCGCCTGCGCTTGCCGCCGGAGCCGACCACGGCGCCCTTCTTGCTGCCGCTCTTGCGGACCGCGCCGCGGCGCTGCGAATTGCCTGCCATCACTTGGCCTTTCCGGATTGCGGCGCACCGAGCGCCCATTCGGGACCGCCGGCCGTATCGGTGACCTCGATCCCCGCGGACTGCAGACGATCGCGCACGGCGTCGGCGGCCGCCCAGTCCTTCGCGGCCCGCGCCTCCTGACGGCGGTCGAGTTCCGCACGCACCAGCACATCCAGAGCCCCCAGCGCGGCCGAGGAATCACTCGGGGCGTACCAATGCGGATCGAGCGGGTCGACACCGAGAATGGCGAGCATGGCGCGCACCTGGCTCGCCAGGTCGCGCGCGGAGTCGATCGCGCCGACCTCCAGCGCCTTGTTGCCCTCGTGCACCGCGCGATGGATCTCCGCCAACGCCTTCGGCACCGCGAGATCGTCGTCGAGCGCGGCGGCGAACGCGTCGGTCCACTTGCCCACCGGGATCTCACCGGCCCGGTCCACCACTCGGTTCACGAACGCCTCGATGCGCTGATAGGACTGCGCCGCGTCGTGCAGCGCCTTGTCCGAGTACTCCAGCATCGAGCGGTAGTGCGCGCTGCCCAGGTAGAACCGCAGTTCGACGGCCCGCACCTGCTTCAGCACGTTCGGCACGGAGAGCACGTTGCCCAGCGACTTGGACATCTTCTCCCCGCCCATGGTCACCCAGCCGTTGTGCAGCCAGTACCTGGCGAAGCCGTCACCGGCGCCCTTCGACTGGGCGATCTCGTTCTCGTGGTGCGGGAACACCAGATCCATTCCGCCGCAATGGATGTCGAATTCCGCACCGAGATAGAACTCGGCCATCGCGGAGCACTCCAGGTGCCAGCCGGGGCGGCCGGGGCCCCAGGGGGACGGCCAGGTCGGCTCACCCGGCTTGGCCGCCTTCCACAAGGTGAAGTCCCGCGGATCGCGTTTGCCTTCGCCCGCGCTCTCGCCTTGATGCACATCATCGAGCTTGTGGCCGGACAGCTTGCCGTAATCGGGGTAGCTGACCACGTCGAAGTAGACGTTGCCCTCCGAAGCGTAGGCGTGACCGCGATCGATCAGTCGCTGCATCATCTCGACCATCTGCGTGATGTGGCCGGTGGCCCGGGGCTCCGCGGACGGCGGCAGCACACCGAGCCGTTCGTAGGCGCGATCGAAGGCGCGCTCATGCGTGGCGGCCCACTCCCACCACGGCCTGCCCGCCTCGGCGGCCTTGGTCAGGATCTTGTCCTCGATATCGGTGACGTTGCGGATGAAGAAGACGTCGATGTCATGCGCGAGCAGCCAGCGTCGCAGCACGTCGAACGCGACTCCGCTGCGCACATGGCCGATGTGCGGCTCGCCCTGCACGGTGGCGCCACAGAGGTACACCGAAGCACGGCCGGGGACCAAGGGCGCGAAATCGCGCACGGTCCGCGTGTCGGTGTCAAAGAGGCGCAGCGTCACGGCAGTCGATCCTAGCTGGTGTATAAGGTCGTTCGCGGACCGGCTCGGGTCCGTCGGAGCTGGATCAACGACAGGCTTGCAGCAAGGCCGTCGCCACGGCGGCGACGCCCTCGCCGCGACCGGTCAGGCCGAGCCCGTCGGTGGTGGTGCCGGACACCGATACCGGGGCGTCGAGCAGCTCGCCGAGTACCTGTTGCGCCTCGGCGCGCCTCGGCCCGATCTTGGGGCGATTGCCGATCACCTGCACCGCGGCGTTGACCACCTCGAAGCCCGCCTCGTCCAGCAGCCTGCGCACTTCCTTCAGCATCGCAGCGCCGGAGACACCCGCCCATTCCGGGCGTCCCGTGCCGAACACCGCGCCGACATCGCCGAGGCCCGCCGCGGACAGCAGCGCGTCGCACAGGGCGTGCGCGGCGACGTCGCCATCCGAGTGGCCCGCGCAGCCGTCGTCGCCGTCGAACAGGAGACCGGCCATCCAGCAGGGCCTGCCCGCTTCGATCGGATGGACGTCGCTGCCGATGCCGACGCGCATGGTCACGGCGTCACCGCCCGTCCGATGCCGGCGCCGTCGAGTACCGCGTCGGCGAGCCGGAGGTCGAGTGGAGTGGTGATCTTGAAGGCGAGCGGATCGCCGGGAATGGTGTGGACCGCGACGCCCAGCCGCTCGACCAGGCCCGCGTCATCGGTCGCCTGGATGCCCTCGGGCGCGTAGGCGGAGCGCAGCAAGTCGGCCGCGAAACCCTGCGGCGTCTGGATCGCGCGCAACCGGGCGCGGTCGGGCGTGCCGGTCACCGCGCCGACCGCGTCGACGGACTTGATGGTGTCGGCCACCGGGAGGCCGGGGACCACGGCGGGACGGCCCGCGCGTAGTTCCGCCGCGACCCGGGCGATGAGCTCGGGCGGCGTGAGAGCTCGGGCGGCGTCGTGCACCAGAAAATAGGCGGCGTCGGGCGCCGCGGCGATACCCGCCCGCACCGAGTCGATGCGTTCGGCGCCGCCGACGACCACCTGCACCGAATTCGTGGGCGGCAGCAGGGCAACGGCGCTGTCGACGAGTTCGGCGGGAACCATCACGATGATCCGCTCGACCGCGCCGGAGGCGAGTAAGCCTTCGACGGCGAGCCGGACCATGGGTGTGCCGCCGACCGGGACGAACGCCTTGGGTGTGGATTCACCCAGGCGTACGCCACGACCGGCGGCAGGCACCAGAGCAACGACGGGTCCGTCGGTGGAACGGACACCGTTGTCAGGTGTGTTCACGGTCAGGAAGCCGCTGCGAGGACCTCATCGAGCAGGGTCTCAGCCTTGCCGTCATCGGTGCCTTCGGCCAGCGCGAGCTCACCGACAAGAATCTGCCGAGCCTTGGCGAGCATGCGCTTCTCACCCGCGGACAGGCCGCGGTCCTGTTCCCGGCGCCACAGATCGCGGACGACCTCGGCCACCTTGTTCACATCGCCGGAAGCGAGCTTCTCGAGGTTGGCCTTGTAGCGGCGGGACCAGTTGGTCGGCTCCTCCGTATGCGGCGCACGAAGCACCTGGAAGACCCGATCGAGACCCTCCTGACCCACGACGTCACGCACGCCGACGTATTCGGCGTTCTCCGCGGGAACCCGAACAGTGAGATCGCCTTGGGCGACCTTCAGGACCAGATACTCTTTTTGCTCACCCTTGATGGTGCGAGTCTCGATTGCTTCGATCAGCGCCGCTCCGTGGTGGGGGTAAACGACGGTGTCTCCGACCTTAAAAATCATGTGTCCCGTGCCCCTTTCGATGTTCACAGTTTAACATGCGACTCGATAACGGCGCGATCAACTGTGCAGGTCAGGGCCACAACGAGGCAACCGTGGGGCTTGACAGATGCCAGGCTGTGTGCATTACGTTGTGCCAGAACGGGTTATCTCCCGGCTGGAGTCGGCGCCGCTCGCCGCCCACGCGTCGGCACCTTCGTGGCAACCTCCCGAAGTTCGATCGAACCGTTATCGACGCGCCGGGTGTCGGCGCGGGCGCCCGTGGCCCCGTCGTATGCGCCCGGGCCGAACCCCGAGTTCGACCCGGCCCCCGCGCCCGGGCTCTCGAGGGAACTACTACGCTGCCTAGTTACTACGCTCCCGCGCGGAGCCAGAGCCCGGTCGACATGGAGGGACAACCCGTGACTGCCCTGAAAGCTGTGACCGCCCCGAAGGGGGCGCGACGTCGCATGGTGACGGTTGCCGCACTCGCCGCCGGAGCGGCGATCGCGCTGTCCGGCTGCGGCGCGGGCCAGATCGCGCAGACCGCCGAACAGGTCGCCGCCGTGAACGGCAACCACGCCGACGTGGGCCGCATCGCGCTGCGCAACGTGCACATCGTGTACCCGTCCGAGGGCACCGCGTACAACAACGCCAAGGGCGGCAAGGCGCTCATCGCGCTGGCCATCATCAACAACAGCGAGTCCGTCCCCGACGAGCTGACCAGCATCACGACCGACCTCGGCACCGTCAAGATCACCCCCGCCTCCGGCAAGTCGGTCGTCGAAATCCCCCCGCAGCAGACCGTCGTCGCGGCGAGCCAGCCGGTCAAGCGCGAGGCCGCGCCGACCACCACCAGCGCGGCGCCGACCACGAGCGCCGGCGCGCCCACCTCCGCGCCGCGCTCTGCCGCGCCGACCACCACCGCCGGGTCGCACGGCTCCCCGGCCGCCGCCGAGGACCCGGAGGCCAACCCGATCCTGATCGAGATCACCGGACTGACCAAGGACATCGTCCCCGGCCTGACCTACAACGTCTCGTTCAACTTCAAGCAGAACGGCACCGTCCAGGTCCAGGTCCCGGTCGACGCGGGCCAACACACCGAACGCCACGAGTCCGACAAGTCGGGCCCGGCCGAAGCCGAGCACACCGGCGGTCACTGAGGCTGTGTCTGATTCGCAGCGCCTGCGGCGCTGCGTGTTCGTAAGACTCGCGCCCGGCGCACCGACGCCACGTCTTTCGAGCGAAGCGAGACCGAGCATCCGCCGTTCGCAGGCGCTGGAAGTCGTACACTGTCGGCCCTGGTGCGTATGGTGCCCGTGTGGCAAAGACCAAGCCGACCTTCCGCTGCTCCGCCTGTTCGCATGAAGTCGCAAAATGGGTGGGCAAGTGCCCCGAATGCGGGGCTTGGGGCACCGTCGACGAAGTAGTCGCCGCGGCGGGGGCGGTCGGGTCTCCCGGGCGCAAGGCGATGTTGCCGAGCACCGTGGCCGCGCCGATTTCGCAGATCGACTCCAAGGTCACCAGAGCGCGGCCGACGGGCGTCACCGAGTTGGACCGCGTGCTCGGCGGCGGGGTGGTGCCGGGATCGGTGGTATTGCTGTCCGGCGAGCCTGGGGTGGGCAAGTCGACGCTGTTGCTCGAGGTGGCGCATCGCTGGGCGGCTCAGCGCGACGAGAAGTCGCTGTACGTCACCGCCGAGGAGTCGGCGGGGCAGGTCCGGCTGCGGGCCGATCGCACCGGCGCGGTGCACGACCGGGTCTATCTGGCGGCGGAATCGGACCTGTCGATCGTGCTGGGACACGTCGAGCAGGTGCGGCCGACCCTCCTGGTGGTCGACTCGGTGCAGACCATGCTCGCCCCGGAGGTGGACGGCGTGATCGGCGGCGTCACCCAGGTGCGCGAGGTGACCGCCGCGCTGACCTCGCTGGCCAAGGCGAGCGGGATCGCGGTGCTGCTGGTCGGGCACGTCACCAAGGACGGCAACGTCGCGGGCCCGCGCACGCTCGAGCACCTGGTCGACGTGGTCCTCCAGTTCGAAGGCGACAAGAACTCCACGCTGCGCATGGTGCGCGGCATCAAGAACCGCTTCGGCAGCGCCGACGAGGTGGGCTGCTTCGAGTTGCACGAGGACGGCATCGCCTGTGTCGACGACCCGTCCGGCCTGTTCCTGCACCATCGAACGGATTCCGTGCCCGGCACGGCGGTGACCGTCGCGATGGACGGCAAGCGTCCGCTGGTCGGCGAGGTGCAGGGCCTGACCGTGAAGACCGAGATTCCGCAGCCGCGCCGCGCGGTGAGCGGCCTGGACTACAACCGGGTCGCCATGGTGCTGGCCGTCCTGCAGAGCCGCGGCCGGGTGTTCCTCGGCAAGAGCGACGTCTACGCCGCGACGGTCGGCGGCATGCGCCTGGTCGAGCCGTCCGCCGACCTGGCCATCGCGCTCGCCATCGCCAGCGCCGAGTCCGACGTCCCGATCCCCCCGGGCTGGGTGATCCTCGGTGAGGTCGGACTCGCCGGCGAGGTCCGCAAGGTAACCGGCCTCAACCGCAGACTGGCCGAAGCCGAACGCCTCGGCTTCACCACCGCCCTGGTGCCCCCCGGCCTCGCCCCGGTGAAAAGCGCCATGAAGATCCACGAGGTCACCGACCTCCGCTCCGCCATCCGCATAGCGGGCCTGCGCAAACTACGCGCCGCCCCCGAAGAAGCCGCGAGCTGATTCGACCCACCCGCGCTCGTGCGACCTACATCCGCCCGGCGGAGAGCGGACTGCCCAACGGCGTACACCGCTCACGTTCCCACCTCACCGCATCTACGCCTTTCGAGCGAAGCGAGACCGAGCATGGTCCACGGCCCGGCTCACGTGTGCGCGGCCGACGCGTACGTCGCGAGAGCACGCACCGGCTAGAACCAGCCCCACAACCCGCGCAGCGGGTAGCGAGCTTCGATACCGACGCACCCAGCGCACCCGACCACGTCTTTCGAGCGAAGCAAGACCGAGCATCCGCCATCCACGGCCCGGCTCGCGTTTGCGCGGCCGCCGCGCAGGCGACAAAGGAGCAAGCAGCAATCGAGCCCAGCTGACAGCCAACGAGCCAGCCACTACAAACCGCGCGCACTGAAAGCGCACTCCGCAACCGACGCGCCCAGCGCACCCCAACCACGTCTTTCGAGCGAAGCGAGACCGAGCATGCGCCGTTCGCGCGAAGGCGCGGCCAATCAAACCCAGCTCAAGCGATGTTGAACGGCTCGGCCATGCTGCGTACCGAGCCCAATTGCGCGACCACGCTGTACGCACCCGGTGGGACTTGCACGCGTTCGCCCGCGCAGTTGGGCTGGGATGTGGTGCCCGACCAGGTCACCGTGAACGCGGCCTGCTCGCCGCGGCTCATCGTGCGGACGTCGGGCTGGCCGTCCGGGTAGCAGTCGGTGCTCGACCACAGGCGCCGCTGGCCGTCGAGTGTGTGCACCGACACCTGTTGCAGGCCGGAACCCATATCGCGAGTGCAGGCCACCGCCGAGATGTTGGTGATGACGATGCCGAACACCGGCTGCTCGCCGGTCTTGTAGGTGGGCTGCTCGACGGTCACCTTGATCGCCAGCGATTGGTCCGGGCACGGGCCAGCCGCGACGCTGGTGGCCGCCGCGGAGGACTTCGGCGCGCCGGACTCGCCCGACGGCTTGGCCGCCGCGTCGGCGGACTTGGTCACGACCGAGCTGGTCCCGGCTGCCGCGGTGTCACCGGGCGAGTCGCCGCCGCGCGCGACCGCGAGCACGACCCAGATCACCAGCGCCAGGGCCACCACCAGGATCCCGATGGCGAACACGCGTCGACGCCAGTAGATCTCCGGTGGCAGCGGTCCATTCGGTTCCAGCACGCCTCAACGGTAAGGGCACCATCGGGCGCATCGTCTCAGGGGCACGGCGTGTCGGCCGCCCGCACCAGCGGGCGACGAGTACATTCCGCCGGCACGCTGGGCCGATGGCGGGCGCGCCGCGGCCTCAGACCACCTCGCCGATGTTGCCCACAACCCGTTGCAACTGCACTTTGCCCTCGGCCAGCTTGTAGGTGACGCAGGCGATGGCGCACTCACCGGTCGCGACCCGCTGCGAGATGATCATCGACCGCTGCATGAGCAGGCGGCTGGTCTCCACCACGTGCCTGGCCTCCATCTCGTCGACGGTGGACAGGCCTTCGCGCCGCCCGACCAGAATGGACGGCGTGACCCGCTCGACCACGCTGCGGATGAATCCGCCCGGCACCTCGCCGCCGTCGAGCGCGTCGATGGTGGCCTTCACGGCTCCGCAGCTGTCGTGCCCGAGCACTACGATGAGCGGCACGTTGAGCACCTGCACCCCGTACTCGATCGAGCCGAGCACCGAGCTGTCGACCACATGGCCCGCGGTACGCACCACGAACATGTCGCCGAGGCCCTGGTCGAAGATCAACTCAGCGGCGACCCTGGAGTCACCGCAACCGAACAGGATCGCGTGCGGGTGCTGGCCGCTGACGAGTTTGGCCCGGTCTGCGGCGCCCTGGCTAGGATGCAGCAGCGCACCGCTGACGAAGCGCTCGTTGCCTTCGCGCAGGGACTTCCAGGCACTGATCGGGTTGGAATCCGGCATACCGACCATTGTGCAGGACGGTGACGGTTACCAGCGAGTTCGGCCGGTTACAGGCGGGCAAATACCGCCTGGCGGCAGTAGTACGGGGATGGTGAGGACAGTGCGGAACGGCGCACCGAACGGCATCGACGCCGACACGTTGCTGGACTGGTACGAGGAGACCGCGCGCGATCTGCCGTGGCGCCGCCCGGGCGTCACCGCGTGGCAGATCCTGATGAGCGAGATCATGCTTCAGCAAACGCCCGTGGTCCGGGTCGAGCCGATCTGGCGGGAATGGGTGGCGCGCTGGCCGGTCCCTTCGGCGATGGCCGCCTCGTCGCAGGCGGAAGTGCTGCGCGCCTGGGGAAAGCTCGGGTACCCGCGCCGTGCGCTGCGGCTGCACGAATGCGCGAGGGTGCTGGCGAGCGAGCACGGCGACGAGGTGCCCGCCGACGTGGAGGTACTGCTCGGGCTACCGGGCATCGGCGCGTACACCGCGCGCGCCGTCGCCTGTTTCGCCTACGGACAACGCGTTCCGGTGGTGGACACGAACGTCCGCCGGGTGGTTGCCAGGGCGGTGCACGGGCGCGCGGAAGCGGGCAACCCGTCGTCGCGCGATCTCCCCGAGACCGAGGCGCTACTGCCGCTGCGGGTCGATCGCGCCGCGGTGTTCTCCGCCGCCCTCATGGAACTGGGTGCGACCGTGTGCACCGCCCGCACCCCCGATTGCTCGCGCTGCCCGCTGCCGAGCTGCGCGTGGGTCACCGCCGGGCGGCCGGTGAGCGAAGTGGTCCGCCGCACGCAGAAGTACGAGGGCACCGACCGCCAGGCGCGCGGTCGGCTGTTGGACGTGCTGCGCGCCGCGAGCGGTCCGGTGGAGCGGGTGCGCCTGGATCTGGCCTGGACTCGCGACCCGGGCCAGCGCGACCGCGCGTTGGACTCGCTGCTGGTGGACGGACTGATCGAACAAACACCCGGCGGGTTGTTCGCACTGGCGGGCGAGGGCGGGACTCCCGGGGCCGACAGCTGAACGCCGAGACGAACTCCTGCCCTAGCTGCCCAGGACCCGCCGGAGGAAGCGCTCGACCTCCGCTCGGTAGCGCTCCGGTTGGTCGTCGTGCACGAGGTGTCCCGCGCCGGGCACCAGGACATAGTCGGCGCCCGGATGGGCGGCGGCCATCTGCCGCATCTGTTCCGGCGGTGTGATGCTGTGCTCGCCCTCCAGCAGCAGGGCGGGCACCCGCACCGCATGCCAGTGCTGCCAGAAATCCCGCGTCCCCCACTCCTCGGAGATGTCGCGGAAAGTGGTGACCGAGCCGTGCAGCCGGTATCCCTCCGGCCCGCGTTCGAAAGAGTTCAGGAAGTATCGCCCGGCGACCGGTCCGAAGAAGGCCAGCACGGCTTCGTCGTCAGGGAACGGCTGCGGCCAGGCCTCGATCATCGCCGCCCAGTGCGTCGCGGTGCGGCCGGTGAAATCCGGCGCGATGTCCTCGATCACCAGCGCCCGCACCCGGTCGGGGTGAGTCGCCGCGAACACCCAGCCGTGCAGCGCACCCATCGAATGCCCGATCACCACCATCGGTTCCGCGATCGCGGCGGTGCCCGCGGCGAGATCCGCGATGAAGGCCTCGGTCGTCAGTTCCTCGGGCGCGGGCCTGCCGTGCCCGGCGGCGTCGAAGGTGTAGACGTGGCCGTGCTCGCGCAGCCAGTCCAGCTGGTCGCGCCAGGTGCGCGCGCTGCCCATCAGTCCGTGCAACAGCAGGATCGGCGCGCCTGCTCCGCCTTCGTCGTGCAACATCGGTTCGACAATACGAGGCACCGAGCATCTGCTCGGCATCAGCCGCTAGCTTGGACACATGGCTGTTGTGAAGATCAACGCGATCGAGGTTCCCGAGGGCGCGGGCCCCGAGCTGGAGAAGCGGTTCGCCCACCGTGCGCACGCGGTCGAGAACTCCCCCGGCTTCCTCGGCTTCCAGCTGCTGCGTCCGGTGGCCGGAGAGAAGCGGTATTTCGTTGTCACCCAATGGGATTCGGAAGAGTCCTTCGCGGCCTGGCGGGACGGACCTGCGCGCGAGGCGCACGCGGGCGAGCGCCAGAAGCCGGTCTCGACGGGTGCTTCGCTGCTCGAGTTCGAGGTCGTGCTCGACGTGGACGCGAAGCCCGCCGACTGAGTCCGGGGCTCACCGCCGGGCAGGCCCGCCTGCCCGGCGACTCGCCCGACGCCGTGGTACGCCCGTGCCGGACCCGGTTGACGCCGAGGGTGTGCGGGTGTCACAGTTCGAAGGACAAACGCGAGGGTGACGCGGTAATTCCGGTGCGATTCCGGAGCGGTCGCGCCACTGTGTTCCACGCACCGAGTCCGGTGCCGGAAAGCCAGACACCGGCACCGTCGCGCCACCACCCTACGGGACGCGTATCCCAAGGAGGACTCGAATGGCCATCGCGCATTCACCCAGCCGGGCAACCGATTCCCTGGCCACCGTGCTCATCACGGTCGGTGTCGTTCTTCTCGCACTGCTCACGCTGTACCTGGTCGGTTTCGACCAGGGCGTCATCTCGCGCAGCGGGATGTACCTGCACGAGCTGATGCACGACGGACGCCACCTGCTGGGGCTTCCGTGCCACTGATCGGTTCGCTCCGAACACTGCTGTTGCGCGGCCTGCTGGCCGGTCTGATCGCCGGACTGCTGGCCGCAACAGTCGGTTATTTCGTCGGCGAACCCAAGGTGGAAGCGGCCATCGCCATCGAGGAAGCGCACAGCGAACACGCCGCGGCCCCTGATGGGCACTCTCACGGCGACCACGCCGAATCTCCTGGCGGGCATTCCCACGGTGACGAGGAAGAACCGCTGGTGAGCCGCGGCGGCCAGAAGTTCGGACAGTTTCTCGCCCTGGGGCTGGCCGGTCTCGCTCTCGGCGCCATCTACGCCTCGGTCGCGCATTTCGCGCGGCGCCACACCACGCTGTCCGGGCCGCGCCTCGCGCTGACGCTCGGTCTGGCCGGTTGGGCCGCGATCGTCGCGGTGCCTTTCTTCAAGTACCCGGCCAACCCACCGGCGGTGGGCGACCCGGACACCATCAACGAGCGCACCCTGCTGTGGGTGGCGGCCGTCGTGCTCGGCATCGTGGCGGTCGGTGCGGCGGTGGCGGCGTTCACCGCGCTGCGCGCACAACTGCCCACCTTCCGGCTGATCGGTGGCGTCGCCGCGTTCGTACTGGTCACCACACTCGGCTACGTCCTGCTGCCCGGCGTGAACGAGGTGAGCGCGGATTTCCCGGCCACCCTGCTGTGGCAGTTCCGGGTGGCGTCGCTGGCCGAGACCGCGACCCTGTGGGCCTGCCTCGCTCTCGGTTTCGCGGCGCTCACCGAGTTCGCGACGCGTACCGATACCCGGGTACCGGTAGCCGCCGCTACCGGGGAGTGATTCGCGTCCGGAAACATTGAGGCAGTGTCGGTCCCATGACCGGCACTGCCTTTTCCGTCCGGCCCGCTTCGCCGCGTGTCCACCCGGGTGGACCGCCGCGCGCCGTCCGCGTCGCGTTCGTCGCGCTGGTCGTCGCGTTGGTCGCGGGTGGCGCCGAGGCGATCACGCGAGCCGTCCGCGCGTTCTCGACTGCCGACGCGGCGAGCCTCGCGATGGGGTTGGGGTTCCGCGCGGCGCTCTACCTTCTGGTGCTGGCCGTCGCGGTGCGCATGACCTACGGTGACCGCTGGGCCCGCCTGCTGATCACCGTCGGCATCGGCGTGTTCGGCCTGCTGTCCCTGATCATCGAGCCGCTGGCCGCGGCCATGTCCGCGAACCAATTGCGCGATCTGGTCCGGGACGCCGCACCCGCGTCCTTGCTGCTCGCGACGTTCCGCACCGTGCATGTCACAGCCGTGCTGATCGCCATCCCGGCTCTCTACACCCGCCGCGCCCGGCGCTACTTCCGCAAACGCTGACCGCGCCCGGCAGTTTCGTGCCCCGCACCTGTCACGGTGCGGGGCACGAAGCCCGCGCGGACTACGCGAGGGCAGCGTCGAGGGTGATGTGGTCGACGCCGGCGAGGGCCTTGCTGACGGGGCAGCCCGCCTTGGCGGCCTCGGCGGCGGCCTGGAAGGCGTCGGCGTCGATGCCGGAGACGCGACCGCGAACGGTCAGCTTGATCCCGGTGATCCGAAAGCCGCCCGCCGGATCGGGTCCGAGGGTCACGTCGGCGGTGACGTCCAGGCTGTCCGGGGAGCCGCCCGCGTTGCCGATCTGCGCCGACAGCGCCATCGCGTAGCACGAGGAGTGCGCGGCCGCGATGAGTTCCTCCGGGCTGGTGGTGCCGTCGGCCTCCTCGGCGGAGCGCTTGGGGAACGACACGTCGTACTTACCGACCCCCGAACTGGCCAGTTCGACCTGGCCCGAACCCTCCTGCAGGGTGCCGGTCCAGGCGGTACGCGCGGTACGTGTGGGCATCACGGTCCTTTCGCCGATGATCGTTTCACGATTCAGCACGAACCTACCCCGGCCGATTCGTCCCGGCCCACCTGTTCGCCGATCGGGTTCGCCCGACGCCCCGCGCACCCGCGCCGCGCGGTAAAGCCGCGGCGCGCCAAACGGATCCGCGCGGAGTTCTACTCCGGATTCGTGATCCTCGCCAGCACTATGCCGCCGAGGATCAACGCCAGGGCCAGCAAGCGCCCCGCACCGAGCGGGTCCTTGTGGACGACGATGCCGAGGGTGATCGCGCCGAGCGCGCCGATGCCGGTGAACACGGCGTAGGCGGTACCCACCGGCAACGTCTGCATGGCGCGCGACAGCAGATACACGGCGGTGACGCCGAGAACGAAGCAGATCAGGGTCGGGACGAGCCTGGTGAAGTTCTCGGTCGGTTTTATGCTCTGCGACCAGACGATCTCCACCACTCCGGCGGCGGCGAGGACTACCCAGTTCACGTCAGTGCTCCCCGGCCAGAGCACGCGCGGCGGCCAGAGCGCGGAGGTAGGACGTGTCGTGCTCGGCACGCAGGTGTGCCAGCGCTGGGTCCTGGCGGGAATTGGCTAACTCCGCGTGCACGAAAACGGTGTCGGAAACCGCGAAATGGCCCGCGAAGAAGTCGCGCAGGAAGCGCTCTTGATAGTCGTAGGCCGCTTTCGGAGCGCCGGGCGAGTAGGCGCCGCCGCGTGCGCTGGTCACGACGAACTTCCGGTGGCCGAGCGACATTCGCGGAAATGTCACCTGGTCCAGCCAGGCCTTGAGCGAAGCCGGAATCGAGTAGTTGTACATCGGGGTGCCGATCAGGATCACATCCGCCGCAAGCAACTCGGCCAGCAGGGGCTCGACGATCTCCCACGCGGCGGCATGTTCGGGAGTGCGCACCAATTCACCGATACGTTCGGCATCCGTGTTCTACAGGGTCAGCACAGCGTCACACAGCTGAGTCCACCCCTCCCCGATGAACGGCACCGGCTCGGCCGCCAGGTCACGGTAGCGGTAGCCGCCGTCCGGGTGCCGTGCGCGCCACGCGTCCGCGAAAGCGGCGCTCAATTCCCGGCTGATCGACCGTCGCCGGGCGCTGGCATCCAGATGCAACAAGGTTCTCATGACCAACCTCCGATTAAGCGGACATAGCGTCCGATTCCTTCCGGAATCGACGATACGGCCCATGTGGACACATTGTCCACTTATTGCCGAATCGGCTACAGTCACGGGCATGGAACCCCGATCCGACCTGCTCGCCGGTCACGGGCCGGGCCGGTCGGCGACCCCGCCGGAACGTGCGGACGCCGCACGCAACCGGGCCAAAGTGCTCGCCGCCGCCGCGGAGTTGTTCGCCGCCCGAGATCCCCGAACGGTGACGATGGACGACATCGCGAAGGCCGCCTGCGTCGGCCGAGGCACCCTCTACCGCCGTTATCCGGACACCAACTCGGTGGCGGTGGCCCTGCTGGACGAACACGAGCGAGCGCTGCAAGAGAAACTGCTCTCCGGTCCTCCGCCGCTCGGCCCCGGAGCTCCCCCCGCACAGCGGCTGGCCGCGTTCTACGCCGCGATGGTCGAATTGCTCGATACGCACGCGCATCTGGTGCTGGGCGCCGAGATCGGCGGCGCACGCTTCACGACCGGTGCTTACGGCTTCTGGTACGCGCATGTACGAGGACTGCTGGTCGCGGCGGGCATGCGGGAACCGGACGCATTGGTCGACCCGCTGCTCGCGCCGCTGGCAGCGGAGGTCTACCGGCAACAACGTGAGCGCGGCTTGACCTCCGGACAGATCGCCCACGCGCTGCGAATGATCGCCGAAACCGTTCTCGGTTCAGGGTGATTCCACGGAAAACCCTCGTCGCTCACACCAGATCGCGTCTGCGCATCAGCCAAATCGTGCCGCCCGCGAACAGCACCGAATAGACGGCCAGCACGACCAGCGATTCCGTCCGCGAAAGAATCTGCTGCACACCGGGCGTGGCGGGACCGTCCACGGTGCGCATCGCTCCGGCCAGCGACCCGGCCGCCGTGCCGGGCAGATGATCGGTGACCACCTCGATCGCCGCGAAGATCCCGGCTACGCCGCGCAACAGGTTCTCCACCGCCAGCACCCAGACCAGGCCGAGCCCCACCGCGAGCGCGGGCCCACGGGCGAGCGCGCCGATCAGCGCCCCCGCCAACGTCCACATACCGAGAATGGCTACGCCGGTGGAAATTCCGAGCAGCGACCGATCCAGTGCGGGCATGGTGAGCGCCTGCGACTGGGACGCCGCGATCAGCGCGGCGACCGCGATGTCGACGACGAATGCCGCACACACCAGCGCCACCACCACGGTCGCGAGACTCAACACCACCGCGGCGACCGCTTGCACACGCGAAGGCCCCTGGGTGTAAACGGTTTTCCAGGTTCCCCAGCCGTATCCGCTGCCCACGGTCAGCGCGCCGAGGATGAGCATCAGCGCGCCGCCGAACATGGCCATGCCTTGGGTGAATACTTCGGGAACCGCCGCGGGCAGCATCTGTTGCAGCAACGCCTCGCGCGGCAGCCCGTTGGACATCCGGCTCGATTCGCCGGAGGTGTAGGCCAGATAGTTGAACAGATACGCGAACGTGAGGTTCAGCAGAATCCAAGTTCCGAGAACGATCCAGAATGCCGGCCACTTTCGCAGCCGCAGCATCTCGGCATTCGTGCTCGCCATCAGGTCCCGGATCGCCATGCCGTTCATCGCGCCGCCTCCCATCGCGTCATCTCGAAGAACACTTCTTCCAGGGACTTCTCCTCGACCCGCAGCTCCAGTAGGTCCGCGCCCGCCGCCACGACCGCACGCGCCACGGCGGGCGCGGTGACGGTGTCCGACTCGATCCGGATGCCGCTCGCGGTCAACAGCGCTGAACGGTCACCCACCAGCCCGCGCACCGCGGGCAGGGCCACCTCCACCGGCTCGGCCCGCACCACCAGCGACGAGTTGCCGCGCAACTGCGCGACCGTCGCTTCGGTGCGCAGCCTGCCCTGCGAGATCACGCCGACCCGGTCGCAGATCGCCTGAACTTCGCTGAGCATGTGACTCGACAGCAGCACCGTCCGCCCCTCGGCGGCCAAAGCGGTGATCAGCTCCCGCATTTCGGCCATACCGGCGGGATCGAGGCCGTTGGTCGGCTCGTCCAGGATGAGCAGGTCGGGGTTGCCCAGCAATGCCGCGCCCACGCCGAGGCGCTGTTTCATGCCCAGCGAGTAGGTCCGGTACTTGTCCTCGGCACGGCCCGCCAGCCCGACTCGCTCGAGCGCGTCCTCCACCTCCGGGCGCCCGAGCCCGCGATATTCGGCGAGCACGCGCAGGTTGTCCCGGCCGGAAAGGTAGGGATAGAACCCGGGCCCCTCGATGAGCACGCCGATCCGGCGCACCACCGCTGGATCGCCGGGCCGATGCCCCGCGACGGTGGCCGTACCCTCGCTCGGACGGATCAGCCCGGCCAGCATCCGCAGGGTGGTGGTCTTGCCC
Source organism: Nocardia sp. NPDC004260 (assembly GCF_053603155.1). Taxonomy (NCBI): domain Bacteria; kingdom Bacillati; phylum Actinomycetota; class Actinomycetes; order Mycobacteriales; family Nocardiaceae; genus Nocardia; species Nocardia sp. NPDC004260. Next base: position 22,891 of record NZ_JBSGEZ010000018.1, read on the forward strand.
GCACCGTTCGCGGACATCCGTCGCCGGGCGACGATCCGCATACGTAACTGAAACGACGGATCGATCCGTGGCCGTAACGGATCAGCTGGTGCGGAGCCGCTTCCATGGTCTGCGAACACCCGAATCGGTGCAATTTCCACGAAATACGTTTCCAGGCGGACGTCGAATCACGACCGAGCCGCATAGGCTACGTGGGTGCGGGTGGCAGGGATGACAGATCGGAGTTCGGTCGGCTGGGATTGGGGCGTCGCGCTCGTCGTCGCCGCGGTTCAGTTGGTCGGAGGCACTTTCGCGAACATGCGGCAGACCGGAGTGCACTCCCTCGACGCACTCGGTTACCTGCTCTTGCTGGCCGGCCCGGTGGCGCTGATCCGGCGGCGCGCGCAACCGCTGCCCGTGCTGATCGTCGTGCTCGCCGTGTGCCTGGCGTACTTTCTGCGAGGCTACGGATACGGCCCGATCTTCGTCTCGTTGGTCATCGCCTTCTTGACCGCCGCGAGCAGCGGATCACGGTGGTGGACTTATCCGCTCGTCCCGCTCGGTTACCTGGCGCTGGTCTGGCCGCTGCCCGCACTGCTCGACCGCCCCGCGAACCTGTGGCAGGTGTTCGCGCTGATGGCGTGGCTGGCCGTGCTGCTGCTGGTGGCCGAGGGCATCCGGCAGCGCAAGGCCGTACTCGTCGCGCGCGGGCAGCGCGCCGAGGCCGCGCGCCGGGACGAGGAGGCGCAGCGTGAGCGGCGGGCCAGCGAAGAGCGGCTCGCCATCGCCCGCGAGCTGCACGACGTGCTGGCGCACAGCCTGTCGACGATCAACGTGCAGTCCTCGGTGGCGCTGGAACTGCTCGACAAACGCCCGGAGCAGGCGGAGACGGCGCTCACGGCGATCAAGAACGCCAGTCGTGACGCCCTCGCCGAGGTGCACGCGCTCCTGCACACGATTCGGTCCGGAAGCGCACCCGCGGCGCCCAGCGAGCAATCGCCCACAGCCGAGGCGAATGCCGAGGAGACCCGCCGGACAACCGAGGCCGAGCCGCCGCCCGCCCCGCGTACCCCCGCCCCGAGCATCGGCGATTTGGACGACCTGTTGCAGCGCCCGCGCAGCACCGGACTGACCGTCACCACGCGATTGCTCGGCACCCCGCAGCAATTGCCCAGCGTCATCGACGTGGCAGCGGCGCGAATCATCCAGGAGTCGCTGACCAACGTGCTCCGGCACGCACCCGGCGCCGAAGCAACGGTGACCGTGCGCTACACCCCGGACTCGGTCGACATCACCGTCGACAACAGCCGCCCGACCAGTGCCCCGACGCGCTCCGGGAACGGCGGCGGCAACGGCATCATCGGCATGCGCGAGCGCACGCACGCCCTCGGCGGCGCACTCACCGCGGGCCCGCGCCCCAGCGGCGGGTTCCGGGTCGCGGCCCGGCTGCCCACGCGAACACCCGAACCCGGCGCGGCCACGGCGTCACCGGGAGTGCCGATCCGAGGCGCCGGGGCGGCAGAAGCGGACCGGAACAACGCGGTAGCGCAAGCTCCGGACCAATCCACCGTGGCGACGAGCACGCCGAGCCGCGGCGACGCGGCCGCGAGAAGAACCGAGCAGAGCGGCACGACATCGGCCGCGGCCGATCAGAGTTCCGCGAAGGCTGCCGGGAATCGCACTCGATGACCACGGGCACGTCGAGCGCCACCGGCTCGAGCGAGAGCGAGTCGCGTGCCACACCGGACCGACCCGCCGATACGGCCGTACGACCGAGCACCCCGGCCGGTCGCGCGCAGCGCTGACGCGATCGTCAGCCCACGGCAGAGGAGATCCGATGCACGAGCACCACGATCCGGTCCCGGCACGCGCTCCATCCGGCATCCGGGTGCTGGTGGCCGACGACCAGGCATTGGTGCGCGGCGGGTTCGTGGCATTGCTGGATGCCCAGGACGGCATCGAAGTGGTCGGCGAGGCGGAAAACGGGGAGCAGGCCGTGCGCATGACCCGCGATCTGCGTCCCGACGTAGTGCTGATGGACATCCGCATGCCCATCCTGGACGGCTTGGCCGCCACCCGCGTGATCGCCGAGGACCCCCTGCTGGCCGAGGTGCGCGTAGTCGTGCTGACCACCTTCGAACTCGACGAGTACGTCTTCGAGGCGATGCGCTCCGGCGCGACGGGGTTCCTGGTGAAGCACACCGAACCGGCGGATCTGGTTCGTGCCGTCCGGGTGGTCGCCGCCGGCGACGCGCTGCTGTCCCCCGGCGTGACCCGCACGCTGATCGCGGAATTCTCCACCCGCGCGAAAACGCCGCCGACGGCCACGCTCGCCGAGCTCACCGATCGCGAACGCGAGGTGATGACGCTGGTCGCCGAGGGTCTCACCAACGCCGAGATCGGCGAACGGCTCTACATGAGCCCGGCGACCGCCCGTACCCATGTCAGCCGCATTCTCACCAAACTGCACGCCAGAGACCGCACCCAACTGGTGGTCATGGCTTACGAATCCGGACTCGTCCGCCCCGGCTGGCACTGAGCCGCCGATCATTGCCCAGGGGCCGGACCGCTTCGCCGCACTGCCATGGGAACCGGAATCAAACTACCCCGGCGCCCATCCTCCGAATAAAGACGGCAGGCCGGCGACCAGTCTGTGGGCAAACCCGCGCCGAATTCCGTGATTCGCGGTCGGACCATCCGGCAGAATGAGCGTCCCACCCCTTCTTGCGCGTTCTTCGGTGCGCGACTACGGCCAGGACCAGGCACAGCCGCAGCCCAGTCCGAGATTCTTCCTCCTCGCGCGGCGCGCCAGCGCAGTGCGACACGGTCCGACTTCTCCCGATATCAGCCGATAGCAATTTCTCAGCGAACATTAATTGTCCAGTCTGATGCCGATTAGCAAATAACTGGTAAATCACCGCGGGCAGAGCCTTCGCGCTCCGGACGTACGTATCCAGGCGTATTCCGAGTGCCGACGCGCGACCGATGCCCCCGGCATGCCCTTCGGCGCAGTCTTTCGTCATGAATATTTTCACTCGACCCGAGGCCGTGAGTTTTGATCCCACCATGAGCATGACCTTCGGTATCGTTCTCACTCCGCGTTCGGGAGCGGACTGGGCGCGCGAGGCAGCCGCCGTCGAAGAGCAGGGCTACCGGACCATCCTGCTGCCGGACACCCGGTTCACCCCCTCGCCGTTTCCGGCCCTCGCCGCGGCGGCCGCCGTCACCACCACCATTCGGCTGCGCCCGAACGTCCTCGCCGCACCGCTGCGCACACCGGCCGCCACGGTCAGGGAGACCGCGGCATTGCAGCTGCTGTCGGGCGGGCGTTTCGAACTCGGAATCGGCTCGGGACGCCCGGACGCCGCCGCCGAAGCACAGTGGCTCGGCACGTCCTGGGGTTCGCCCGCGCAACGGCGCGCACAGCTGGTCGCCACCATCGCCGCCGTGCGGGCTGGAGTGAACCCCACCCCACCGGTCGTGGTCGCCGCCAACGGACCCAGAATGCTTGCGACGGCGGCGGAATTCGCCGACCGCATCCTGCTGGCCGCGGCACCCGCGGCCACCGAGACGGAGCTGGCCGAGCTGGTCCGCACCGCACGGGACGGGACCGACCGCACCCTGCGCTTCACCCATCAGGTGGTCGGCATCGGGCAGCGGCTACCGATCTGGACCGCGACGAAGCTCGGCCTGACCGCCGACGCCCTCGCGGACGCGGGCGCGGCGGGCATGATTCCCGCGGAACCGGCCGCCGCCGCCGAGATCCTCGACCGACGCCGGGAAAAGTACGGCATCGACGAGGTGATCGTGCCCGGCGAACTCGCCGCTGACTTCGCACCGATCCTTGCCTACTTCGCCGACCACGATTCCTGACCCGGCGCAGCGACCGAGACCGAATACGAAAAAGCCCGTGCCCACAGGTGGGCACGGGCTTTTTCGGTTGTGACTTACTCGCCCGAGGCAGCTTCGGTGGAGCCTTCCGTCGCGCCGGTGAGCACGACTTCGGGCTTCTCCTCGCCCGCGGCCTTGGTCAGCTTCGCCTTACCGGTGAAGGTGAACTTGGCGTCTTCGCCGGAGCCCTCGCCGTCCCAGCCCTCGACGTCGACCTCGATGGTCTGGCCCGGACCGATCTCGCCGAAGAGGATCTTCTCCGACAGCTGGTCCTCGATCTCGCGCTGGATGGTGCGGCGCAGCGGCCGGGCACCGAGCACGGGATCGAAGCCACGCTTGGCCAGCAGGTTCTTGGCGTTCGGGGTGAGCTCGATCGCCATGTCCTTGTTCTTCAGCTGCGTGGCGACGCGGCCGATCATCAGGTCCACCATCTCGACGATCTGCTCGTTGGTGAGCTGGTGGAAGACGATCACGTCGTCGATGCGGTTGAGGAACTCCGGCCGGAAGTGCTTCTTCAGCTCGTCGTTCACCTTGAGCTTCATCCGCTCGTAGTTCGAGCCCTCGTTGTTCGACTGGGTGAAGCCGAGACCAACGGCCTTCGAGATGTCCGAGGTGCCGAGGTTCGAGGTGAAGATCAGCACCGTGTTCTTGAAGTCCACGGTACGGCCCTGGCCATCGGTCAGGCGGCCATCCTCCAGGACCTGCAACAGGGTGTTGTAGATCTCCTGGTGGGCCTTCTCGATCTCGTCGAACAGCACGACCGAGAACGGCTTGCGGCGCACCTTCTCGGTGAGCTGGCCACCCTCTTCGTAGCCGACGTAGCCCGGAGGGGCGCCGAACAGCCGCGAAGCGGTGAAGCGGTCGTGGAACTCGCCCATGTCGATCTGAATGAGCGCGTCGTCGTCGCCGAACAGGAAGTTCGCCAGCGCCTTGGACAGCTCGGTCTTACCGACGCCGGACGGGCCGGCGAAGATGAACGAGCCGGACGGACGCTTCGGATCCTTCAGGCCGGCACGGGTGCGGCGGATGGCCTTGGAGACGGCCTTGACCGCGTCCTCCTGGCCGATGATCCGCTTGTGCAGCTCGTCCTCCATGCGGAGCAGACGGGTGGTCTCCTCCTCGGTGAGCTTGAACACCGGAATACCGGTCCAGTTCGCCAGCACCTCGGCGATCTGCTCGTCGTCGACCTCGGCCACGACGTCCAGATCACCCGAACGCCACTGCTTCTCCCGCTCTGCCCGCTTGGCGACGAGCTGCTTCTCCTTGTCCCGCAGCCGCGCGGCCTTCTCGAAGTCCTGCGCGTCGATCGCGGACTCCTTCTCCCGGCGCGCCTCCGCGATCTTGTCGTCGAATTCGCGCAGGTCCGGCGGAGCGGTCATGCGACGGATGCGCATCCGCGCGCCCGCCTCGTCGATCAGGTCGATCGCCTTGTCCGGCAGGAACCGGTCGTTGATGTAGCGGTCGGCAAGGGTGGCGGCGGCCACCAACGCGCCGTCGGTGATGGAGACCCGGTGGTGCGCCTCGTAGCGGTCGCGCAGACCCTTGAGGATGTTGATGGTGTGCTCGACGGTCGGCTCGCCCACCTGCACCGGCTGGAACCGGCGCTCCAGGGCGGCGTCCTTCTCGATGTACTTGCGGTACTCGTCGAGGGTGGTCGCGCCGATGGTCTGCAGCTCGCCGCGGGCCAGCTTCGGCTTCAGGATCGAGGCCGCGTCGATGGCGCCCTCGGCGGCGCCCGCACCGACCAGCGTGTGCAGCTCGTCGATGAACAGGATGATGTCGCCGCGGGTGTTGATCTCCTTGAGCACCTTCTTCAGGCGCTCTTCGAAGTCACCGCGGTAGCGGCTGCCCGCGACCAGGGAGCCCAGGTCGAGGGTGTAGAGCTGCTTGTCCTTCAGCGTCTCGGGGACCTCGCCGTTGACGATGGCCTGCGCGAGCCCCTCGACGACGGCGGTCTTGCCGACGCCGGGCTCGCCGATCAGCACCGGGTTGTTCTTGGTACGGCGGCTGAGCACCTGCATGACCCGCTCGATCTCTTTCGAGCGGCCGATGACCGGATCGAGTTTGCCCTCGAGCGCGGCCTGGGTCAGGTTGCGACCGAACTGGTCGAGCACGAGCGAGGTGGACGGTGTGCCCGCCTCGCCGCGCGAACCGGATTCGACCGGCTCCTTGCCCTGATATCCCGACAGCAACTGGATGACCTGCTGGCGCACACGGTTGAGATCGGCGCCCAGCTTCACCAGCACCTGCGCCGCCACGCCCTCGCCCTCACGGATGAGGCCGAGCAGGATGTGCTCGGTGCCGATGTAGTTGTGGCCGAGCTGCAGCGCTTCGCGAAGGCTCAGCTCAAGCACCTTCTTGGCGCGCGGGGTGAACGGGATATGACCGGACGGGGCCTGCTGGCCCTGGCCGATGATCTCCTCCACCTGGCTGCGCACGCCTTCCAGCGAAATGCCGAGCGACTCCAGCGACTTGGCCGCGACGCCCTCACCCTCGTGAATCAGCCCCAGCAGGATGTGCTCGGTGCCGATGTAGTTGTGGTTGAGCATCCGGGCCTCTTCCTGGGCCAGGACAACGACACGCCTCGCGCGGTCGGTGAACCTCTCGAACATCGCTCCCTCACTCTCCTGCTCCGACATTCTGGCAACAGACGCCGCAGTGTGCTGTGTACAACAACCGTGGGCGTCAGCCTGCCATGAAGCCCGGGGGTTGCGGCCCCCGCCTCCACTCTAGTTGGCGGGGGATGCCACCGCCGCCGGTCCACCCTATTGCCGACCGGCGACAGCACGGTCATTCACTCATAACGTGGGCGTCGCGGGATTCGTTTCCGGCCGGGTTTTGCCCTCAGCGAACAAACCGTCCGCCGACCGGATCTGCGCCGCACACGTACGACCTCGGCCGCCTACCCCGTGTACGGGTCGACGAAACCGCAGGGCACCGGGCGTTGATGAGCGGGATCGAGCGCGTTGAGCACGTAGGTCGCGGCCCTCTTGCTGCCCGCTATGCCCGTATGCCCAGAGTATTCCGTCGCGCAGCCGTCCTGAACCACGATGTTGGTCACATGGGGGCCGGTGACCAAGCCGGAGGTATACGGCACCACCAGTTCGTCCAGCTGGGTCGCGATATTGGTGTAGGTCACGTCGGGGTGGTAGACGCCGTCCGCGTTGAGCTCGCGCACGAACTCCGACCCTTGCAACACCTGCCTGCAGGCATTGCACGGCGATCCGGCCACGGCGTCGAACAGCGGACCGAGGCCGAGGCGTGTGCCGAACGCGTTCAGGTCCGCCATGCCGTACGCGTTCGAGCCTTGCCACGGCGGGGCCAGACCGACCATCTTGTCCACCTTGCCCGCGCCCGCGAGCCGTTTGACGAAGTAGTTGCCGATGAAGTTGCCCTGGGAATGGCCGATGAGGTCGACTTTGTGCGCACCGGTCGCGGCGCGCACCCGGTCTACGAAGGCGGCGAGCTGGGCCGCGCTCTGCTCGATCGGGAGCATGCCCCCGATGGCCGACGCGGGCCACGGCAGGTCGTAGGCGCCGAACGTGGCCGAGTACACGCAGTAGCCCTCGTTGGCCAGCAGCGGCGCGTACACGCCCCAGTTCGTCTGTGCGCCACCGCCCGTGCCGTGCACGAGGACCACGGGGTTCGGATGCTCGGAGTTCGGCCGGCAAGACCAGTCGTTGGTGCCAGGCAGCGAACCACCCGGATTGGACAGTTCGGCGGGAATGCCCGCGAAGAAGTTGAACTCGACCGGATATCGCTCCTGGGCGTGCGCAGCGCCCGCGGTGGCGCACACCGCGGTGAGCAGAACGATGAACAACGAAAAGCCTGGGACACGCCGCACGATAGCCTCCCGGTCCGGATCGTCTTCGGGGAAGCTACCGCACGGAGTGGCCCAGACGGCGCAGATTCCGGCGGGTCGTTGTGGAAATCAGCTCTGACCGAAGGCCGACGCGCCGGACGGGTACGACGCCGTGTAATCGCCTGCGGTGATCCGGCCCGGCGCCGCCGCGGCGGATGCCTTCCCCTGCTGGATTCCCGCGACGAACAGCGCACCGCACAGCACCAGGAAGGCCAGCGTGTGGAAGACGCCGCGCACGATGTTCCAACGCACCCAGGCGGATTCGAAATCGGCGCGCACCGCCGCCGGGTCGGCGATCGACGCCGGGTCGCCCGCGGCGGCCAGTTGGTCGTTGAGCGGAACATTCAGCCCGGAGGTCACCGCGAAGGCGATCACGTTGAGCACCAGAGCCAGGCCGATCCAGATCAGCGTGCTCCGGTGCTCACGTCCCAGATGCAGCGCCGCGGCCAGGATGGTGAACCCGACCGTGCCGAGGAAGCCGATCATGAACCAGGGGTTGATGATCACCACGTTGATCTTCTGCATCGCGTCGATCATCGCGCGATCGTCGGTGCGGGCCAGCGCGGGCATCACCGAATTGGCGTACGCGTAGAAAAGGCCCGCGACCAGGCCCGTAGCCGGTGTGGCGAGCACCAGTGCGGCGAGACGTGTGGCGGTCATGACTTTCCTCCTGCTTCGGAAACCGGCCGGAGCCATCGCCCCGGCCGCTTGTCTCCGAGTCAAGCCGTCGCCGCCCCGACTCTCCATGGTCGAGAAGCTCGATCGGATGAGCGAGCGTCTACGGTGGACGTCTCAGAGGTCCCGATCGGAAATGAGCCCACTCTGCATGGCCAGTCCGGCCAGCCGCACCCGCTTCTGGTTCTGCGGCAGATCCTCCACCCCGAACTTGGCGAACAACGCGCGTAGATGGGTCTTGATCGCGTCGACGCTGAGGAACAACTCCTCGGCGATCTGCTGATTCGAGGCGGGAGTGGCAAAACCCGCGCCGTGCTTGTACGGGCGGCACAGCGCGACCAGGACCGAGCGCTGCGTTTCGGTGAGCGACCGCGCGGTGGGTATCGAGCCGGTGGAGGTGCGGGTGATGTCGTCGGACACGCCGCCGAAGTCGTGAAAGGACACCCGAGACGTACCGACCCGGATGACGTCGCCCGCCATCAGTCTGCGGCGGCCGACCAGCCGGTCCCCGTTGACGAAAGTGCCGTTGCGGGAGAGGCCGTCGTCCACGATGGTCCAGTGCGCACCCAGGTATTCGACCGCCGCGTGCAACCGGGACACCTCGGCGTCCCAGCTCAGGGCGAGATCGGCATGCGGGGAGCGGCCGATGGTGACGCGGCCGCGGTCGGGCGTGAGCGTGAGCTCCTGCTGCCGACCGGCGTCATCGGTGAACCGCAAGAATGATCCGACGAATCCTGTCACTGCGCCGATACCTCACCTCTCCATACCGCCAGTGACCTTCGCACGTTTCCATGGTGCCGCTTCCGGGTACCACGAGCAAGATCGATTCATCCGCCGTGACGGGCCACCGTGCGATCAGGTCTCGCTGCTATATCGAAGCCCTATCACAAACAAGACCGCCGTCCCGACGTCGCACGATTCGCCGGGACGGCGGCCGGAAAAAGAACTATCCCTTCGCGGCCTTGTTGTACGCGTCGGTGATGTCGGCGGAGATGCGGCCCCGCGCGGACACCTTGTGCCCATTACGGCGCGCCCACTCACGAATTGCGGCGCTTTGTTCCCGATCGATCGAGACCCGGCTCTTCGGAGTGCCCGTTGCGGCCGCGGCGGCCTTGACCCGGCGCCGGCCACTGACCCGGCGCGCATTCGAAACCCACTCCTCCAAACCGTCGCGCAGCTTCGCCGCATTTGCCGACGACAGGTCGATCTCGTACGACACACCGTCGATCGCAAACTCGATGGTCTCGTCTGCGATGGACTCACCGTCGACATCGTCGATCAGGCTAACGGTGACCTTCTTTGCCATGAGATGAACGTCCTCTCGAAATCGTGCGACCCGCATACTAGGCCGATTACCCGAGGCAAGAATACCTCGAATTCCGGAAATTCCAAGACGGAGCCGCTGCTTTGCAATCCAGTGGTCACCTGGTGACCGGACGCACAATTGGGAACAGTATCGTTTCTCGGATTCCCAAACCCGTCAACGCCATCAACAACCGATCGATTCCCATACCCGTTCCGGTCGTCGGCGGCATGCCGTGCTCCATCGCGGCGAGGAAGTCCTCGTCCAGCACCATCGCCTCGTCGTCGCCCTGCGCGGCCAACCTGGCCTGGTCGACGAACCGCTCCCGCTGGATCACCGGGTCGACCAACTCCGAATAGCCCGTGGCCAACTCGAAGCCGCGCACATAGAGGTCCCACTTCTCCGTGACGCCTGCGGTGCTGCGATGCTGCCTGGTCAACGGGGATGTCTCCACCGGGAAGTCGCGCACGAAAGTCGGTGCGTACAGCTTGTCACCATACTGGTGTTCCCAAAGTTCCTCGACGAGTTTCCCGTGACCGTAGCCCTTGCCCTCCGGAATTTCCAGACCGACCCGATCCGCGAGTGCGCGCAATTCGGCGACCGATGTTTCCGGAGTGACCTGCACACCCAGCGCATCGGACAGCGACGAGTACATCTCGACGGTGGCCCACTCGCCACGGAGATCGTATTCGGTGCCGTCGGCCAGGGTCACCACCTGCGTGCCGAACGCCTCCTGCGCCACTTCCTGCACCAATTCCCGGGTCATCACCGCCGAGTCGTCATAGGTGCCGTAAGCCTGGTACGTCTCCAGCATCGCGAACTCGGGGGAATGCGTGGAGTCCGCCCCCTCGTTGCGGAAGTTCCGGTTGATCTCGAAGACCCGCTCCAAGCCGCCGACCACGCAGCGCTTCAGGAACAACTCGGGCGCGATGCGCAGGAAGAGGTCCATGTCGAGGGCATTGGAATGGGTGACGAACGGCCGGGCCGCGGCGCCGCCGTGCAGCGTCTGCAGCATCGGCGTCTCCACCTCGAGAAAGCCTCTGCGCTCGAGCGCGTTGCGCAGCGCGCGCACCACGGCGATGCGGGTACGGGCCATCTCCCTGGCCTCAGGGCGCACGATCAAGTCCACATAACGCTGCCGGACCCGCGACTCCTCGTTCATCTCCTTGTGCGCCACCGGCAGCGGCCGCAGGGCCTTCGCCGCCATGAACCAGGAATCGGCCATGACGCTCAGTTCCCCGGTTCGCGAAGAGATGACCTCACCGTGCACGAAAACGAAGTCACCGAGGTCGACGTCCGCCTTCCACGCGGCAAGCGCGTCCGCGCCGACCCCGTTCAGACTGATCATCGCCTGCAGCTTGGTGCCGTCGCCTTCCTGCAGTGTCGCGAAACACAACTTGCCGGTATTACGCAGGAATATGACGCGCCCGGCGACGCCCACCTCTTGTCCCGTGGAGGTGTCGGCGGCCAGGTCCGGATATGCGGCCCGAATTTCCGCCAGGGTATGCGTACGCGGCACGACGACGGGATAGGCCTCGCCACCGGCCGCGAGCAGCCGCTCCCGCTTCTCCCGGCGAATCCGTATCTGCTCCGGGGCATCGTCGGCGGCGGGCGCCACAGCGGGCCGCAAATCCGATGTCGATGCGGTCGAAGAGGCAGAGTTCGGGGTGCTCACATCGAACAACCCTAGCGTGCACCGGAAATCGTTTTGCGCGCCGCCCGGACTCCGACCCGGAGTAACGAAACGGTATCGATGCGGCGCACCGCCCGGGACGTCCCGGTCCGCGCCCCGGAGACGCAAAATAGCCGGTGCGCATCATCGTGTGTGCGAAAACACCTGCGCGCCCGGCTATTTCGAGATGGAGGTGTTGGCGGGGAAATTACAGCGAGGCGAGCGCCTCGGCCTCACGCACGAAGTGCGACGCCCCGACGGCGACGTTCAACAGCCCGGCCGCCTTCAACGCCTGGTAGCCGCCCACCAGATCGGTCGCCCGGTGCAGCCCGAGTTGCTGCAGGGCGGCGGCGGCCAAGCTGGAGGTATAGCCCTCGGAGCAGACGACGATCCATTCCACGTCGTGATCGGCGGCCAGCGCCAAGCGGGCCGAACTGGTGGGGTCCAGCCGCCATTCCAGGACATTGCGCTCGATCACCAAGGCGCCGGGCAAGGTGCCCTCGCGTCCGCGTTGCGCCTGCGGCCGGATATCCACCAGAATGGCGCCCCGCTCGATGGCTTCCGGCAATTCGAAGGCATAGATCCGGTCGAGTTGTGCCCGTGCGTTCTCGAGCATCTGATCGATGGTCAAACGGGTCATCACATGTCACCTTCGGGCTGGTCGGTGAGGACGGTTCGGGTGCGCCGCAGGGTGCCGTGGCCGGTCACCTCGTAATACGACATGGCGGTGAGCGGCGGGGAATAGGCGTGCACGCTGAGCGTCGGATCGAGCGGGCCCGCGGATTCGACGGCGCCGGGCACGTCGGCCGGCGCCCGCATGACGTCGTGCACCCAGCCGATCGGGAACGAGGCCTGGTCACCCGCCGCGAGCGTGCGGAAACGCAATTCCGTTCCGTTCCAACGGTATTCGGATAACGCGCCGCTGAGCACGGTGAGCGCGCCGAGCGACCCGGCATGGTCGTGCAACTCGGTCGACTTGCCCGGCGTCCAGCTGATCAGCCAGACGTCGACCTCGTCGTCGGCGAGCAGCCTGGTCGCCCAGCGCTCGTCGTGCGGCCATTTCCCATCAGCGGGAAGCAGGTGGTCATAGCGACCGGCGAGCACGTCCTCGGCGCCCTCGTCGGTCAGCCGCAGCAGATCGGCCGGGCGCAACCGAGTGGGCAGAGCGGGTGCCACCGAACGTTCCACCGGCGGAGTAGCCGACAGCGCCGTACGCGCGGAAGAAAGGGAAAGAACAGAAGAACGCATGAGCGAATCTCCAGGAGGAAGGTAACGGTCGAGGGCGGGAACTCAGCCTCGATCGGTCGAGGCACGTCAGCCTCGACAACACTCCTGGGTGCTCACGATGAAAGTCACGAGAGGGAGTTTAACAGCATGCGATGCGGTGTCGACAAGTCCCTGGCCTGCGACGAATCCAACACCGCGCATATCAGACATTTCCCTTGCGCCGCTGGTTGCGTTCGTATACGAGCCGCAGGCCGGTCAACGTGAGATGCGGATCGTGGTCGTCGATCGTTTCCGATTCCGGGACGATCAGCGGCGCGGTCGCGCCGGTCGCCACCACCGCGACATCGTCGCCGGCGAAGGCGTCGAACTCGTCGCGAATCCGATCGATCAGGCCGTCGACCATCCCGGCGAAACCGAATACCGCGCCGGACTGCATGCATTCCATGCTGTTCTTCCCCAGCACCGACCGTGGCCTGGTCAGCTCCGCCCGCCGCAGCGCACTGCGTTCTACCAGGGCTTCCGTGGAGATCTCCACACCGGGTGCGATGATCCCGCCGAGAAACTCGCCCTTCTTCGACACCAGATCGACGCAGATCGCCGTGCCGAAATCGACGACGATCGCGGGCCCGGAATACCGCTGGTAGGCGGCCAGGCAATTGACGATGCGGTCGGCGCCGACTTCTTTCGGATTGTCCACCAGCAGCGGAATCCCGGTGCGCACACCGGGTTCCACCAACACGTGCGGAACGTGTGCCCAGTATTGGCCCAGCATGCCGCGCAGTTCACGCAGCACGGGCGGCACCGTCGAAAGCGCCGAGACGCCGATCACCTCGTCAAGTTGCGCGCCCACCAACCCGCGCACCTGCATGGCGAATTCGTCGGCGGTCAGCAACGGATTGGTGTGCATACGCCAGTGGCGCACCAGTTTCGAATGCGCTCCGGAACCGGAGAACAAGCCGAGTTCGATACTCGTATTGCGGACATCGATGGTCAGCAACATGTCCGGTCGCCGCTGTTCAGACGAACGACAGCGAGCGCGGCGAGGTCAGGCCCGAGCCCTCCGGTGCGTGCGCCGGGTCCGAACCGAGCTCGACCGGGCGGTTGCGCTCGTCGACGAAGACCACCTTGGGGTCGTACTCCTTCAGTTCCTGCTCGTTCAGCTGGCCGTAGGCGATCAGGATCACGAGGTCGCCGGGATGCACCAGGTGGGCGGCGGCGCCGTTGATCCCGATCACCCCCGAACCCCGTTCACCGGCGATCACGTAGGTCTCCAGGCGGGCGCCGTTGTCGATGTCGACGATGCAGACCTGCTCGCCTTCCAGCAGATCGGCGGCGTCGAGCAGGTCCTGGTCCACGGTGACCGAGCCGACGTAGTGCAGGTCGGCGTGCGTCACGGTGGCACGGTGGATCTTCGACTTCATCATGGTGCGCAGCATTGCGTCGACCTTTCTAGTTCGCGGGAGGAAACGGGGCGGGATTCGACACCGCCGGAACGGACCGGGGGTCCACGGCGGGCCGCGAACCGGAGACGTTGGGATGGCCATCGATCGGTGCGCCGAGCGTGACGGCGATGTTGTCGATGAGCCGGGTAGTGCCCACCCGGGCCGCGATCAGCAATCTGGCGTTGCCCGCGGCCGGAGCGGGGCCCAGGGTGGCCGAGCGCAATTCCAGGTAGTCGACGTCCACGCCGGGCACGGCGTCGAGCACCTGACGGGCGGCCGCGAGCACCGCGTCGCCGCCGAGTCCGCCCGCGTGCTTGCCCGCCGACAAGGCGGCCGACAAGGCGAGCGCCGATTCGCGCTGCGCGGGGTCGAGATAGCGATTGCGTGAGGACATGGCCAAGCCGTCGGCCTGACGGACGGTGACCACCGGCGTGATCTTCACGTCGAAGTTCAGATCGCGAACCATCTGCCGGATCAACGTGAGCTGCTGGTAGTCCTTCTCGCCGAAGAACGCCTCGGTCGGCCGCGCGATCTGCAGGAGCTTGGCGACCACGGTGAGCATGCCCGCGAAATGGGTCGGGCGGCTCGCCCCTTCCAGCTCCGCGCCGAGCGGGCCTGGCTGCACCGTGGTCCGCGGGCCGTCCGGATACATGTCGGACACGCTGGGCGCGAACACCAGCTCGACACCCTCCGCGCGCAACAACTCGACGTCGGCGTCCAGCGTGCGTGGGTACTTGTCCAGGTCTTCGTTCGCCCCGAACTGCAACGGGTTGACGAAGACCGAGACGATGACCACCTGGTTGGTCCGCTTGGCCAGTCGCACAATCTCCAGGTGCCCCTCGTGCAGCGCACCCATGGTCGGCACCAGCGCCACGGTACGGCCGACGCCGCGCAGCGCGGCGGACACCGCGCCGAGCACGGCGGGATCGTGGTGGACGGTCAGCGCACCGGGCCGGTAGGCGCCGCGCAGTTTCGGGTCCAACATCAGCGTCCTTCCAGCAGTTCGATGACGGCGGGGGCGGTGCCCGCGCGTTCCGCCGTGCGTAGCGACAGTGCGCGATACGCCTCAGCCAGCCTGGCGTCCACCGACGCCAGCGCGGTCAGATGCGCGGCCACCGCGTCCGCGTCACCACGGGCAACCGGGCCGGTCAGCGCCGACTGGCCGCGCCGCAACGCGTTGTCCAGCGCCGCCGATGCCAGGGGCGCGAGCAGACGCTCGGCCAGGCCGTTGGGCTGCTCGTCGACCAGCTGCTGCCCCATCAGGCCGGGGCCGGCCAGGGCGGCGCGCAACGCGGCCACCGCGTCGACGATCACCGTGACCAGGTGATTGCTCCCGTGCGCGAGCGCGGCGTGGTACAGCGGCCGGTTCTCCTCCGGCACCCGGACCGGCTCGCCGCCCATCTCGATCACCAGCGACTGCGCGATGGCGTAGCCGACCTCATCGGCGGCGGTGATGCCGAAGCACGCGTTGCCGAGGCGGTTCACGTCCTCGTCGTGTCCGGTGAAGGTCATGGCCGGGTGGATGGCCAGCGGAAGCGCGCCGATCTCGGCCAGGGGCGCGAGTACGCCGACGCCGTTCGCGCCGGACGTGTGGGCGACGATGGTGCCAGGACGGACGACTTCCGCACCGGCCAGACCGCGCACCAGGCCGGGAAGCTCGGCGTCGGGCACGGCCAGCAACAGCAGCTCGCTGCGGGCGGCCACCTGTTCGATCGGCAGGATCTCCGAATCGGGCAGCCGGGTCCGGGCACGCCGCACCGACGCGTCGGAGATCGCGCAGACGCCGAACACGACGTGTCCGGCGCGCTCGAGTGCGACGCCCAATGCCGAGCCCACGCGTCCCGCCGAGACGATTCCCACCGTCAGGCGTGCGGGCGCGGGGTCGTGGCCCGAAGCAGCGTTGTCGGAATTCACGCTTCTCGAGGTCAACGTTGTCCTCTCGATGTCGTTCCAGTCCCGCCATGCGGGTACCGGACGGTACGCCACGAGGATATCTACAGGTGCTTCGCCGCCGCCACGGGGTGTCCGCGTGATCTAGGCCGCAGTACCGGGCCGGGCCCCGGCCCGCTCACCGGCCGTCGCGCTCCTCGGATTGCAGGTTGGCCATGATCTCCGCGACCGAGAGACGACGCGACGGCGTCTCGTCGTCGCTTTCCGCCCGGCGGCGCCTGCGCGCGCTCGGCGTGCCCATGGCGGGCGCTGAGGCCGGCCGAGGGGCCGGTTCCGGCGTCGGCTGGGGCCGTGCGGCGGGCTGGGTGGGTGGCTCGTCCAGCGGCTCCTCGTCCACCGTCTCGGTGAAGGCGTCGGCCCAGCCGCGCGGCTCGGCGTAGCGCGCCCGCTCCGCGTCTCCCTCGTCGGCGTCGTCGAGGGAGACGACCGCGGTCTCCGCGGTGACCGGATCATCGAAGGGGCTGGCGAAGACCGGTGGCTGGGGATGGTCGGGCTCGAAGATCGGCGTCATACTGCTACGCGGTTGCTGGTCGGCGAACATCGACCACATCCCGGCATTCGCGGAGCTATTGTTCCCCGGATCCGTGCCGGAGCTGGTCAGCTCCTGGATCCTGGTCGCGTCGGCGCGCAACGCGGGGCGATCCATCGGCAGATCGCCGTCGAACAGCCGCTGCAGGCTCTGCCGCAGCACGGTGAGCTCCGCGCGCAAGGCCGCGAGTTCGGTCGCGTCGGCGCCCACCTCCTCGCGGACCCGCGCCTCTACGCCGAGCTCGTACTCGCGGCGCGCGGCGACCTCACGCTCCAGTTGCAACGCGTAGACGGTTTGCAGATCGCGGACCTTCGCCTTGTCGATCGTCGCCTCTTTGCGGTACTTCGTCGCAGCAAGAGCCCCGATCGCCGCGGCCCACAGGGCCGCGACCAGACCTACCCGTACGAACTCGACGCTGTTGCTGAAGATCAGGAAAACACTGGCAACCAGACCGAGCACGATCAGGACGCCGACGAATAGTTTTCCCGCGTCGTCCCGCCGTCCACGGGAAGTGCTGCTACGGGAGGGTGAAACCATGCCAGCCAGGGTAGCCAATTGCTTCGGCCACGCCCAGATTCCGGTTTTGTTATTAAGTTCGTGAAACTAGCTATGTAGTTGCCGCATCGTCGGTGGGATCCTCCGGCGCCCGGCAGCAATACTCCAGCCAGAGGGCCGCAGCAACCAAAGCGAAGCCAGCCAGCATCCCGACGATCGCGCCGGGGCTGTCGGCCGCGGCCGCGCGCAAGGTGCCGCGCT
Organism: Nocardia sp. NPDC004260; assembly: GCF_053603155.1. Classification (NCBI taxonomy): domain Bacteria; kingdom Bacillati; phylum Actinomycetota; class Actinomycetes; order Mycobacteriales; family Nocardiaceae; genus Nocardia; species Nocardia sp. NPDC004260. The sequence goes on from NZ_JBSGEZ010000018.1 coordinate 40,177, forward strand.
GCGGGAAGACCCAGCACAGGAATCCGAGCCAGATACCCGCGGCGATCGAACCGACCTGCGCCGACGCCTTGGCCAACGCGACGGCGCGGGCCGCCGTGATCGGATGCAACTGGTGACGTCCATCGCCGATCTGGTGGTCGTTGACCCGCGCCCGGATGACGAAAGCGAGCACCGCTTCGATCGCGGCCACCGGATACAGCGATGCGCCCGCGAAGATCGAGATCGGCGGGAAGCTGTCATAGGCCACCCGGGTGGCGATCCACGCGACGATCGCGGCGATCAGCACGTTCGCCACGAGGTCGAGTATGCGAGTCGGCTTCAGTTTCACGACATCGCGCCCGTCAGCGAGAACGCGGTGCGACGCACCCCGGCGCGTTCGTCCGGATCGAGCCCGGCCAGCAGATCCGCGACAGCGTGCGGCACGCCGTCGACCTCGAGCACCGCGTCCGGCATCACGTCCAGCCACGGCGCCAGCACGAAGGCGCGCCGATGCGCCTGCGGGTGCGGCAGGATGAGATCCGGGTCGGCGCTACGGCACGCGACCTGCTCACCGCCGCGCAGTTCGGCGCACCACACCACGTCCACGTCGAGCGTGCGTGCGCCCCAGCGCACTTCACGCACTCGTCCCGAGGCCTGCTCCAGCTCCTGCCCGCGACGCAGCCAGTCGGCGCAGCCGAAGGCCGGATCCTCTACCAGCACAGCGGCATTGAGATAGTCGCCCTGCGGGACGCCACCCCAGGGCGCGGTGGAATACACGGCGGAGACCGCCAGCACGCGATGGCCGAACCCGTCCAGGACGCTACGCAGATGCGCGAGCCGATCACCCAGATTCGAACCGATGGACAGCACGGCACGGGTCATCGGCGCACCTCCGCGGCGCCCGGCACGGTGAAAAACACCGCGCCGCAGTTCCGCTGGCTCATCCGGCGGGCTCCCCCCGGTGCCGGGAGGTGATCACCCGCACATCGGCGAACGTGTGCGGGATCGGCGCGGACGGCTTGTGCAACACCACCTCGACCGACCGGATCCGCGGATCGGTCATCACGTCGTCGGCGATCTCCGAGACCACCGTCTCGATGAGATTGCGCGGCGGACCCTGGACGATGCGCACCGCGCGTTCGGCCAGCGCGCCGTAGTCCACGGTGGCCGCCAGGTCGTCGGACGCCGCCGCCACGTCGAAGTCCACCCATACCGTCAGGTCGACCAGGAACTCCTGACCGTCGCGGCGCTCGTGCTCGAACACGCCGTGGTGCCCGTAGGCGCGCAGGCCGCGCAACTCGATGCGGTCGGCGCCGCGCCGGATCGCCGAATCACCCGGCGGTGCCTCTTCTTCGGCGTGGATCGGGGACCGGCTCATCGTCGAGCTCCTTGCGCACTGGATCGGGCGGTGTCGTGCTGTTCGGCGCGCTGCCGTGCGGCATTCTGCCACGCGTCGGTGACCGTGATGGCGTCCAGCGAGGCGCGCACGTCGTGCACCCGTACACCCCACGCGCCGTGCACCGCGGCCAGCGCCGAGATGGTCGCGGTGGCCGTCTCCCTGCCGTCCGGTGGACGCGGCCCCGCCTCGTCGGCGAGCAGGGAGCCGAGAAAACGCTTGCGAGACGCCCCGATCAGGACCGGGAGCCCGTGCGCGACCAATTCCGGCAGCGCGCCGAGCAGAGCCCAGTTGTGTTCGGCGTTCTTCGCGAAGCCCAAGCCGGGGTCGAGAATCAGCCGGGACGGCTCCACGCCCGCGGCGACGGCCGAGTCCACCTGCGCGGTCAACTCGGCGAGCACCTCCGCGACCACGTCGTCGTAGTGGTCCGCCGGTCCGGTGTGCCGGTAGTCGGCGCCCGCCCGCCAGTGCATGAGGATCCACGGGACCCGCGCGGAGGCGACCACGCGCACCATGTCGGCATCGGCGCGGCCGCCGGAGACGTCGTTCACCACCGACACCCCGGCTTCGATCGCGGCTTCGGCGACGGCGGCGCGCATGGTGTCCACGCTGGTCGGCACGCCCTCCGCGACCAGTCCGCGGATGACCGGTGTCACCCGTGCGGTCTCGGTAGCCGCGTCGACGCGGACCGCACCCGGCCTGGTCGACTCGCCGCCGACGTCGATGACGTCCGCGCCCGCGGCGTGCAGCCGAACGCCGTGCGCGATGGCCAGCTCGGGATCGAGGTATCGCCCGCCGTCGGAGAACGAATCGCTGGTGACGTTCACCACACCCATCACCACACAGGAGCGCCCGTCGCGGGCGCCGAGGCTATCGAAGCGCCTCGGTTCGGGCACCGCGGGCCCGCTCACTTCCGCAGGATCAGATCGAGCGCCTCGGCGCGCGAGGCGGCGTTGGACTGCAGCAGTCCACGCACCGCGGAGGTGGTCGTGCTCGCGCCCGGCTTGCGGATGCCGCGCATCGCCATGCAGAGGTGCTCGGCCTCGACCACGACGATCGCGCCCCTCGGGTCCAGCTTGCGCATCATCGCGTCGGCGATCTGGCTGGTCAGCCGCTCCTGCACCTGCGGGCGCTTGGCGTACAGGTCGACCAGGCGGGCGAGTTTGGACAGGCCGGTGACCCGGCCGTGCGGACCGGGGATGTACCCGACATGGGCGACACCGTGGAAGGACACCAAGTGGTGCTCACAGGTCGAGTACATCGGAATGTCCCTGACCAGCACGAGTTCCTGATGGCCCTCGTCGAACGTGGTGTTGAGCACCGAATCCGGTTCCACGTAGAGCCCGGCGAACGTCTCGCGGTAGGCCCGCGCGACCCGGGCGGGCGTATCGAGCAGGCCGGGCCGGTCGGGGTCCTCGCCGACGGCGATCAGCAACTCCCGTACCGCCGCTTCGGCTCGCGCCTGATCGAACGACCTGCCCGTTTCCAGTGCCACGAGGCCCGGCTCCGGCAGGCCGATGTCGATGCCGTTGTGCTCCGCACTGTCCACTTCGGCGAGGGTGTGACCACCGCCATGCTCGTTGGCCGACAATCGAGGACACCTCCAAACTCCCCGGGCGCCGGCAATCTCTCGGCACCCCAGATGGTCGAGCCTAATCGTCACAGGTCAGTGACGACCGTTCGGTCCATCCCAATCACCGTCGCCCTCGCCGTTCGGATTCGTCCGGCGCGGCTCGTCGTAACCGCCGTGGTCGCCGTACCCGTCGTAGCCGCCTTCGGGGGAACCCTGCGGACCCCACGGCTGGTAACCGTGCCGCGGCTGCTGCGGGTCGCCCCAGCCGGGCTGACCCTGCTGCGGCTCGTCGCGCGGCGGCCAGCCGGGCGCGGACCAGCCCGCCGGAGCACCGTAGTCCGGCCGCGAACCGTGCGTGCCCTGGCGCGGATAGGCCGGAGCGGGCGCCTGCGGCAGCGGGTAGCCGGGCGCGGACGGGCGGGGGTACTGCGGCGGAGCGCCGTAACCGCTCTCGTGCGGCGGATACCCGTTGGCGGGCTGCGGCTCGCGCTGCGCGGACGCGGCCACCGGCTTCACCACCGGCTCCGGCGGCCACGACTCGCCGCGCTCGGCGGCCAGCTCGCCCGGGGTCTTCACCGGCGGCTTGTCCGAGGGGACGCGCTCGCCGAAATCGTTGAACGCGGTGATCCGCGGGCGCTTCTGCACGGAGGCGAGGATCTGCTCGAGATCCTTGCGGTGCAGCGTCTCCCGCTCCAACAGCGCGGTGGCCAGGTCGTCGAGCACGTCGCGGTACTCGTTCAGGATCGCCCACGCCTCGGTGTGCGCGGCCTCGATCAGGTTGCGCACCTCCACGTCGATCGCGCCCGCCACCTCGTGCGAGTACTCCGAACCCATGCCCATCGAGCGGCCGAGGAACGGGTCGCCCTGCTCCTGGCCGTAACGGACCGCGCCGAGCCGGGCGCTCATGCCGTACTCGGTGACCATCGCCCGGGCGATCTTGGTGGCCTGGTCGATATCGGAGGACGCGCCGGTGGTCGGCTCGTGGAACACCAGTTCCTCGGCCGCGCGGCCGCCCATCGCCATGACCAGGCGGGCGATCATCTCCGAGCGGGTCATCAGGCCCTTGTCGTCCTCGGGCACCGTCATGGCGTGGCCGCCGGTGCGACCGCGCGCCAGGATGGTGACCTTGTAGACCGGCTCGATGTCCGGCATCGCCCAGGCGGCCAAGGTGTGGCCGCCCTCGTGATAAGCGGTGATCTTCTTCTCGTGCTCGCTGATGATCCGGCTCTTGCGGCGCGGGCCGCCGATCACGCGGTCGACCGACTCCTCCAGCGATTCGCCGGTGATCATCGCGCCGTTCTCGCGGGCGGTGAGCAGCGCGGCCTCGTTGATGACGTTGGCGAGGTCCGCGCCGGACATGCCGACGGTGCGCTTGGCCAGGCCGTCCAGATCGGCATCCGGGGAGATCGGCTTGCCCTGCGAGTGCACGCGCAGGATCGCGCGGCGACCGGCGAGGTCCGGATTGCCGACCGGGATCTGCCGGTCGAAGCGGCCGGGACGCAGCAGCGCAGGGTCGAGGATGTCGGGGCGGTTGGTGGCGGCGATCAGGATGATGCCGGTGCGGTCGCCGAAGCCGTCCATCTCCACCAGCAGCTGATTGAGGGTCTGCTCGCGCTCGTCGTGACCGCCGCCGAGGCCCGCGCCGCGCTGGCGGCCGACCGCGTCGATCTCGTCGACGAAGATGATGCAGGGGCTGTTCTGCTTGGCCTGCTCGAACAGGTCGCGCACGCGGGAGGCGCCGACGCCGACGAACATCTCCACGAAGTCCGAACCGGAGATGGTGAAGAACGGCACGCCTGCCTCGCCCGCGACGGCACGGGCCAGCAGGGTCTTACCGGTGCCGGGCGGACCGTAGAGCAGGACGCCCTTGGGGATCTTGGCGCCGAGGGCCTGATAGCGGACCGGGTTCTGCAGGAAGTCCTTGATCTCGTAGAGTTCCTCGACCGCCTCGTCGGCTCCGGCCACGTCGGCGAACGTGGTCTTGGGCATGTCCTTGGACAGCTGCTTGGCCTTCGACTTGCCGAAGCCCATCATGCCGCCGCGGCCGCCGCCCTGCATGCGGGCCATCACGAAGACGAACAGGCCGAGCAGGATGACCATCGGCAGCACGAACAGCAGGATCTGGGTGAACCAGCTTTCCTGCTTGACCACGGTGTTGTACGGGGCGCCGGAGTTCTTCACGGCCGAGAAGATCTGGGCGGAGGTCTCGCTGCCGCCCGGATACTTCGCGATGATCTTGCTCTGTCCGCCGGTGGCGTCGTTGCCGTCCTTCAGCTCGATGCGCAGCTGCTGCTCACGATCATCGATCTGGACGTTCTGGACGTTGCTCTTGTTCTCGAGCTGGCTCAGGGCAACCGATGTATCGACGCTCTTCCAGCCCCGCGTGTCGTTGCCGAAGTAGCTGAACGCATAGATCACGAGCAAGATGCCCGAGACTATGGCCAGGGTGCGAAACACTGTCTTGCGGTTCATAGAGCGTCGGCCGGGGCGGCCAGTCCTTTCCGGTGTCTCCGGTTCTTGCCTAGCGATGCGTCTGGCGCGTCCGGTTCCGCAGGGGTTCGGATGCGGACAAGCCACGTTACCGCGTACGGTCTACTCGATACATCGCGCAGTTCGGCTGCAGGTGCAGTTAAAGAGGTAAACGGCCGGGGATCGACGGTGGTTCCCGATGTCTCCGGTTCGGCTTCCTCCAAGTGGCAACAATCATGGCATGTTCGGCCTATCGTGAGCGACGACACAACATCGCGGCGCGAGCGACGGGCACGTAGGCGGTAGCTCGCACACCACGAAAGGCCCCGGGAGCGCCGCAGACCAGACACGAGCGCAGGGGGTATGGACATAGTCGAGTTACGAACACCCACAGCGATATTGCGTCACGGCCGCGGCAGGTTGATCGTCTTGCGACCCGGATCCGACGGCGAGCGCGTGCTCGATGTCCCGGTCTCCGACCTGCTGAAGGTCCGGCTGAACCGGCGCGCGGACGACGCGGTGGTGATCGAGATCTATCTGCGCTACCCGACGCCCGTGCTCACCGGCGTCCCCGCGGACCGCACGCCTCTTCCGGTGATCATCGCCGAGCACGACTTTCCCGCGGCCACCGAGATCGTCGACCGCATCAACGCGCACATCCTGGCCACCCAGCGCATCGACGTGGCGGCGCCGGACCTGCGCCCGCCCACCCCTACCTGGGGACGTGGCGGCCCCACCCGCGCGGACGTGGAACGGGCGACGCGCAGGATGTCGCCGCGCCGTGAGGCGAAGCAAGCGATAGCGGCTCTGCATCGTTACGTGACGCCGGACGAGTACGTCCTGGAGACCGCCGTCGCGGTCGCGCACCCTCCGGCTGGTAGCGGCTCCGGCCTACTCGCCGCCACGACGACGCGGCTGCTGTTCATCGCGATCGGCGACAGCCGGTACGCGTACGAACTCCCGATTCCCGTGGTCGTATGGGCGCGCGTGACCGATACCCCCACCGCGGGGCGCGGCGAGATCGGCCCCGGACGCGGCGCGACCGGCGCCGAGGTACACGACGGCAGCCGCACGCTGCAATTCGCGGGCGCCGACCGCGCCGACACCGAGCGGGTCGTCTGCGCGGTGAACTTCGCGGTACGCCGGGAATCCGCCGACGGCGCCGCGGGATCCGCGGATCCCGGTGTGGCGCAGTTGTATTCGGAGTGGGAGCTGCTGGTCGAGCGACACTCCCTCGGCATGGTCGACGACGCGCAGTTCCAGCGCTACGGACGTGGGATCCTGCGTTCACTCCCCGACGGGAGCTGAGTTCAGCGCGATCCGCCGCCACGGGCTGGTCGGACGCAGCCACAGCCGCAGCAGCTCCTTGCGGCGGTCCACGCCGCCGTTCTTCAGCTCGGCCAGGTCCTCGCAAGCCTGCCAATAGGTCCAGCCAGTGAGGTAGGCGTCGCCGAACTGGCGCCAGTTGCGGTACTTGCTCTGGGCCACCGGCAGGGCGCGCGCCAGATAGCTCCAGGCCACGTCGGCGTCGAGATACCCGGCCGTGTAGGCCATCCTGGCCACCGCGACGACCCTGGCCAGATCCCAGGCGTGGATGTCACCCGGCAGCGGCCGGGCCAGATGGTCGGTGAATCCGATCTTGATCGCCTGCGACCAGATGTCGTAGTCGCGGACCAGCGCCTCGGGATTGTCCATCCCCCGGAACGCTCCGACCTGCCGCAGGAACGCCCGGTGCCGGTCGGCGCGCTCACCGAAACGATCGCGCTCACTGGCGTTGATCGAGGCCGTCACCAGCGGGTGCACCAGCGCGTAGAGCGGGGCGTGCATGCCGTCGAGCAACTGCTCCATCGACGCCTGCGCCTCGGTGCCGTCGGTGATGCCCCACGCGCCGGTGAGCGTGTCGATGGCCAGTTCACGCCGGTCACCGAGCGGATGCGCGCGTTCCGGGCCGAGCAGCAGCGCGTCGTGGAAGGCGTCCCAGCGCGCGGAGTAGAAGGCGCCGAGGGCCAGCGCCCGCAGTTCGTCGTCGGATACCGCGGCGCCGGACCAGTGGTCTTCCTCCCGCTCGTCCAGCTCCGCGTACGGAAAGGTCGTCAAGGTGGGTACGCCGCGCGAAGACATGCCCCGATTGTTCCCCATCCCGCGCGGGGTACGCGCGGGATTCGCGGATGGCCGCCTCTCGCGACGCCGGACCGCGGGCGCGTCCGCCGGGCGAATCGATTTCGGACTCGGTTGGTTCTTGCACTGACGCATGTCGTGATCTGGGGCTAGTGTGCTCGCATGTGTAGAAACATCACCGTCCTGCGTGGTCTGGAGCCTGCCGCAACCGAGCAGGAAATCTATGCCGCCGCACTGCAGTACGTGCGCAAGGTCGGTGGCGTGTCCGGCCTGAGCTCGACCACCAAACCGGCCGTCGACAAGGCCGTCGCGGCCATCGCAAACGCGACCACCACCTTGCTCGCCGAGTTACCCGACCGCAGGGTGGCCCCGACCACCGAACCGCCGCTGCGCCGGATCGCCGCACGGGAGGCCGCGGCGGGAGAGTAGACAGGCGGCCGGTTCAGGGCAGTGCGTCGGCGCCGTAGACGGCGACGCACACCAGCGCGATCTCCAGCGGCAGCCCGCGCTCTTCGATCGGATATCCCAACAGCTGTTCGATCCGCTGCACGCGGTAGCGGACCGTGTTCTTGTGTACGCCGAGCACCTTCGCGGTGGCCTCCGGGCTGCGTTGGCTGCGCAGATAGGCGTGCAGCGTCTCGCGCAGCCGTGCGGCGTTCCCGTCGCGCGCCGCCAGCGCGCCCAGTTCCCGCTCGACCAGTCCTCGCATGGCCGCTTCGTCCGCGCCGGCCAGATAGGCGATCTCCACCGTTCGATACCCGGTGACGCGCCGCCCGCCCACGGGTGCGCGCTCCGCGACCTGCCGCGCGGCGATCGCCTCGCGATGACTGCGACGGAAACCGGCGATTCCGGCGGCGGGCACACCGAACGCCACCCGTACCGGCGCCTCGACCTGCGCCGCGGCCAGCCGCTCCACCTCGCCCGGCACCGCGAGTTCGGCGCCGTGTTCCCCGTCGTCCGATCCGGCCCACGCCCACATCGCGCTGGCGCCGGAGGGAACGGTGAGCACCCGCGCGCTGCCCAGTGCCGCGGCCAGCCGCGCCGCGACCCGATCCAGCAGTCCGGTCGACTCCGCCTCCGCACCGGCGGGTTCTCCGGTCGGCTCGTCGGTCCATAACACGAAGGCCAGGTGCCGCTGGGAGAGCCGGTATCCCAGCCGCACCGAGGCCTGATCGACGTCCACGTGCTCGCCGTCCAGCAGAGCGCGGACGGTCTCGGCGCGCCGGTTGAAGGCGGCGCGCAGCACCTGCTCGCGCTCCTCCATGTAGGTGTCGGTGAGCAACTCGACCGACGTGCTGATCCACTTGGTGGCCCGTTCGAACAGCCGCAGCAGCACCACGCGTTCGAGTTCCGGCGTGGCCCGCCGCTGCTCGACGACCTCGGTCATGTAATCCAGCACCGCCTCCATGCCCACGTGATAGACCCGCAGCAGCAACCGCAGCTCGAAACCACGCCTGGCCACGCTGCGCGCGAACGCGTGCGCCTCCTCCGGGAGCGAGAACTCGAAGGTGTCGCTGGCCAGGCGGCTGAGCACGATCCTGGCGTGCGCCCTGGTGCTGGCCGCGAGGTCGCGGCGCATATCGCGATCGGCGAGTTCGGGGATGCGCGCGATGATCACGTCGTCGAGCCGGGTGACGATGCGTTCGAGCGCTTCGGCGCGCGTCGTCTCGTAGACGTACTCCGCGAGCCAGTCGCGCACTTCGTCGGGAGCGGGGCTCGGCCCGGCCGCGGCGCCCGGCGAAGGCACAACGGTCATCGCCCTCTCCTTCGGCTCGGCGGATACCGAACCATTGCTTGTTTCACGGACACAAAATCACCCGTTTTCCTTGACATTCTGGGCCAAGAAAGTCTGTTCGGATTGTGTCACGATCATAGTTCAGTGGCCTGCCTCACAGCAGTCAGCAGACCGCGGTTCAACACGACGTCAGTGGGAGAACAGCAGTGACCAACACCGAATCAGCGCCCGCGACCGAGAAGGCGCGGGCACGCGAAACGACCGCGAAGAAGGACGGTCCCGCCGTCATCGAAGTGCGCAATCCCGGCACGGGCGAGGTCGTCGGCACGGTGCCGGACGAGACCGCGGACGCGGTCGCGGCCAAGGTCCGCGAACTGCGGCTGTACCAGCCGGAGTGGGAGGCGATCGGCCCCGAAGGGCGCAAGGTCTGGCTGCTGAAGTTCCAGGACTGGTTGATCGATAACACCGACCGCCTTGCCGCCGTGCTGCAGTCGGAGACCGCAAAGCCCCGGGTGGACGCCCTGATCGATCCGGGTTTCGCGACCGATCTGATCGGCTACTACGCCCGCCGCGCGGCCAAGTTCCTCGCCGAAGACCACCCGTCACCGCACAGCCCGCTGGCCCGCGTCAAGCGCTTGACCACGGTCTACCGGCCCTATCCCGTGGTCGGCGTCATCACGCCGTGGAACTTCCCGCTTGCCATGCCGGTGATGGACGTGTTCCCCGCGCTCGCGGCCGGGGCGGCCGTCATCCTCAAGCCCTCCGAGGTGACCCCGCTCTCCGCGATCGAACTGGCGAAAGGCTGGGCGGAGATCGGCGCGCCGCCGATCTTCGCGGTGGTCACCGGCGCGGGCGCGACCGGAGCGGCCGTGGTGGGCAACGCCGACTACATCCAGTTCACCGGTTCCACCGCGACCGGCCGCAAGATCGCCGCCGCGTGCGTGGAACGGATGGTGCCCTACAGCCTGGAACTCGGCGGCAAGGATCCCGCGATCGTCCTGGCCGACGCCGACCTGGATCGCGCCGCGCACGGCATCGCCTTCGGTGGCATGTTCAACTCCGGCCAGGTCTGCATCTCCGTGGAGCGGGTGTACGTCGAAGCGCCGGTGTACGACGAGTTCGTCGCCAAACTCACCGCCAATGTGCAGGCGCTACGCCAAGGCCTGGACGGACGCGAGTCGAAATACGACGTGGGAGCGCTGGCCAACGAGAACCAGGCGGCCATCGTGCAGCGCCACGTCGACGAGGCCGTCGCGGCGGGCGCCAAGGTGCTCACCGGGGGCAAGCGGGCCGGATTCGGCACCGCCTTCGAGCCGACCGTGCTGGTCGATGTCGACCACACCATGTCCTGCGTCACCGAGGAGACCTTCGGCCCGACGCTGCCGGTGATGAAGGTGGCCGACGAGTCCGAGGCGATCCGGCTGGCCAACGACTCGGTGTACGGCCTGTCGGCCTCGGTGTGGACCGGCGACAAAGAGCGTGGCGAACGGATCGCACGGCAGCTGAACGCGGGCGCGGTCAACATCAACGACGTCTTCGCCAACCTGTTCAACTACGCCCTGCCCATGGGCGGCTGGGGGCTGTCCGGCGTCGGCGCCCGCTGGGGCGGCGCGAACGGCGTGCGCAAGTACTGCCGCCAGCAGGCGATCACCACGCCGATCCTGCCGACGCAGCAGAAGGAACTGTTCTGGTACCCGTACTCGATGCCGAAGCTGCTGTTCGCGCTCGGCGCCATGCGCGCGGCAGGCGCCCGCGGGCTGCGCCGCCTCGACCTTCCGGCCCTGCTGAAGCTCAAAGGGGACGACAAGTGACCGAAGCGAAGCAGATCCGCGGCAAGGTCGTGGTGATCACCGGTGGGGCACGCGGCATCGGACTCGCCACCGCGACCGCGCTCCAGGCTCTCGGCGCGCAGATCGCGATCGGCGATATCGACGAGACCACGGTCAAGGAGTCGGGCACGACACGCGGTTTCGAGCTCTACGGCAAACTCGACGTGACCGATCAAGAGTCGTTCGACGGCTTCCTCGACGAGGTGGAGCGCACCCTCGGCCCGATCGATGTGCTGATCAACAACGCGGGCATCATGCCGACCGGCAAGCTGGTGGACGAGCCGGACCCGCTGACCCGCCGGATCCTGGACATCAACGTCTACGGCGTGATCCTGGGCTCCAAACTGGCGCTGCGCCGGATGCTGCCGCGCGGCGGCGGCCACATCATCAACATCGCCTCACTGGCCGGGGAGACCCATATCCCCGGCCTGGCCACCTACAACGCCAGCAAGCACGCGGTGCTCGGCTTCACCGACACGCTGCGGGAGGAGTACCGCGGCACCGGCGTGCGCTTCTCCTCGGTACTGCCCACGCTGACCAACACCGAGCTCGGGACCGGCGTCACCGCGCCCAAGCTGATGCGGGCCGCCGAGCCGGAGGAGATCGCCGACGCCATCGCGAAGCTGATCGTCGCGCCGAAGTCGAAGGTCAGGGTGACGGCGGTGGCCGGGTTCATCGCACAGTTCGTCGGCCTGCTGCCGGAATCGCTCGGTGACAGCATCGGCCGCGCGCTCGGATCCGGCCGCGCCTTCCTCGACGACGTCGACGGCGAGAAGCGCAAGGCCTACGAGGAGCGCGCTCGCGGCGCGTGAGCGCGGCGCGAAGCAGGGGCGCCGCGGCCGGGATTCGTCTCGGCCGCGGCGCCCCGTCGTGTTCGAGGGCACATCGGGAGCGCCACACACCGACGGCATTGTGAGGAAAATCACGCTCGCACTCGCCGACATCGCGGAGCGGGTCAGCGGCAAATCCTCAGCCGATACTCGACGGCCACAAAGGTGTCCATAATCCGCCACAAAGACTCCCGATTCATGCTGGTCAAGTGCCCAAATCGAAGAACCCGACGGTAAACCACCACGGCATGCCGAAAATTCGCCAACCACCTGGTGCGCAGCACCATCGCAGGCAATATGCTGTCCCTAACAAACCTGCCGACTGTTTCGGCGCCCGTATCCGAACTTTTCGGCCTGATAAGGCTGGAAATTCCGGACCGATTCTGATAGCAAGGGGCTATGGACCCGCATTTGCGCGACCTGCGGTATTTCGTCGCCGTCGCTGAGGAACTGCATTTCACGAACGCCGCTCAGCGGCTGCACATCGCTCAACCCACCCTGTCGCGTCAGATCCGGCAGCTGGAACGTCAGCTCGACGTGGTCCTGTTCGACCGCAACCAGCGCAGTGTCGCGTTGACCGTCGCGGGCAAGGAACTGCTCGAAGGCGCACGCAAGATCCTGGAGTTGTGGGAGGTCACCAACGTCTCGCTGCAGGAGGCGGGCGAGGTGCTGCGCGTCGGCATCCAATCCACGCTCGGCCGCGGTCTGCTCAGTGATCTGGAGAGCGCGAGCGGACATCGTCTCGCACTGCACGCGGCTTCCTGGACCGATCCCTCCAGCGGCCTGGCGGGTCGGCAGGCCGATCTCGCTCTGGTCTGGCTGCCGTTGCCCGACCAGAGCCGCTACCGGTGGCAGGTGCTGCGCACCGAACCGCGCTGGGTGCTGCTTCCGGAGAACCACCCGCTGGCGATCTCGGAGACCATCGAATTCGCCGATCTGCTCGACGAACCGTTCGTCGCACTGCCTACCGAAGCCGGTGCGGTGCGCGATTTCTGGCTCGGCAACGACGGACGCGGCGGCCGTCCGCCGAAGATCGGCGCCGAAGCCGCGACCGCGGAGGACAAGCTGGAAGCCGTGAGCCTCGGCCTCGGCGTGTGCCTGCTCGCCGAGAACAACGTGCCGATGTACCGCTGGCCCGGGCTCACCGCGCGTCCCGTGTCGGGGCTCGCGCCGTGCGAGCTCGCCGTGGCCTGGCGGGCCGACGACAACCGGCCGACCATCCTGGAGTTCGCCGGACGGGCCGTCGAGGGCGGGTTCGCGGCGCAGCAGTCGCCGGTCAGCGTCTGAACCGCCCCGGCGGGGTCTCGGGGGCGGTGCGCTGCCACGGACGGCAGGCCTCCAATTGCGCGGCCAGCCGTAGCAGGGTGGATTCGCTGCCCGGTGGTCCCGCGAGCTGAGCGGCCACCGGCGTACCCGACCAGGGGTGCATGCCCATGGGAACGGAGGCGGCGGGCCAGCCGACCAGATTCCACAGCGGAGTGAAGGGTGCGAACCGCGCGCCGGTGAGCAGAGTGGCCGGACGATTGCGGAAGTGCCAGGCCCGCGCCGTCGGCGGCGGGGCGGCGAGCGTGGGAGTGATCACCACGTCGTAACGCTCGAAGAACTCCAGTAGTCGCGCCTCCACCCGGTCGATCTGGGCGGGACGAGCGAGCCGTAACCGATGCACCGTCCGGCCCAGAGCCAGGCGGTGCCGGGCTCTCCGCGATAGTCGGCCGGGCTGGAGTAGCGCGGGCGCCTCGCGGGCACCGAGGGCCAGCCAGCGTAGCGAGGCCACGAGCAGGGCGTTTCCGTACGGTAGCGCGGTCGGTTCCACCGAATGGCCTGCCGCCGCTGCCACCGAGGCCGCCCTGCGCGCCGCGGCGGTCCAGCGGCGGTCGACGCGCAGCAGGCGAGAAGGTGGATCCACCGCCAGTCCGATACGTAGTCGGCCGGGTGGATCCACCTCGGCTAGGTCCGGTCGCGCCGCCAGGACCGACAACGCCAGCGCGGCGTCGTCCACGCTTGTCGCGAGGACACCGTTCTCGGCCAGGCTCGACCACGGGCCCGCAGCGGGGACCGTGTACTGCCCCGGCTTGATCCCGAAGATTCCACAGCACGCGGCCGCGACCCGCACCTCCCCCAGGCCGTCGCAGCCGTGCGCCACCGGAACCAGTCCGGCGGCGATCGCGGCTCCGGCCGCGCTACCCGCGTAGCGCGTGGGGTTCCACGGATTGCGGATGACACGCTCGGTGCCCGCGCTGGTCACCCACCGACTCGGCTCGGGAGCCGCGACGAGGCCCATGACCACCGCTCCCGCGGCGCGCAGCCTGGCCACCACGGGGTGATCCGCGGCGGCTACCGGCCCCCACGGCACCGGCTCGCCCGCGAGGGGAACGCCGTGCTCGACAACGACCGGGACACCGGCCAGGGGCAGCACGTCGAGGTCGTCGCGTTCCATCAGGCCGACCGACTCGGCCGTCGCCTGTTCGGCGCGCAGGACGCTGAAGGCATGGCGTTTCCGGTCCGCCGCCGCGATCCGCGTCCCGGCATCCGCGGCCACTTGCCCGGGGTGCAGCAGGCCGTCTCGCACGCACGCCGCGATCGTCGCGGCCGGGCCGCGTTCGAGTGCGGTCTCGGCTTTCGGAGCGCCGTCGGGCCGCGCGTCTGCGACGGCTCCCAGCAATCGGGCGGGCATCGGCTCGCCGGTCTTCGGGTTCGGAATGGCGGTGTGCGGAGCGGCGTTTCCCGCTGAGATCGAGCCGTCCGCCACGATTGCGGCCTCGTCGGACATGTGCTGGTCATCCCCCGTCGCGTCGTTGTCGAAATCGGGTGATCCACTGTCGAGCCGCAAGTTATCATTTCGAATACGGCACGGGGGATGATGGTGTCGGGTGTGGCGGAAATTTTCGGCACATCGGACAACAACCGGTGCGGATTCCGCGGCGTCCGCCGAGCCACTAGGTCCGAGCATGAGTGCGAACTCTGAGAGAAGGTCCGACCCCGACACGGGTATTTCGACCCGGCCGAGGAGTGGCGAGGTGTCGCGTGCCGAATCCGAGGCGGTGGCCGCGTTCACCGCGGAGTGGGAATCCACCCGACGCCCACCGGCGATCGCCGAATATCTCCCGGACGCCAGTACCTTGCGTCGTGAGGCATTGCTGGAGCTGATCCGCGTCGACCTGCGTCATCGCTGGCTGCTTGGCCGCGGTAAAGGCGCGGGCACCGCGCCGGAACCGGCCGCGCGTATGCGCTTGACCGATTACTGCGCCGAATTCCCCGAACTCGCTTCCGACGATATTCCCGCCGGCTTGGTGTACGAGGAGTTCGTCACCCGCCGCCAGAGCGGCGAGCGGGTCGATCCGCGCGAATGCCTGCGCGAATATCCGCGGCAGGCGGAGCAACTGCGCGAGTTGCTGAACGCCGACGAGATCGACCAGAGCACCCGCCGCGCGACCCCGGAGGATTCCGTCTTGACCGCGGTCGCGCACAGCGACTCCGTTGTCGCCGACACCGTATTGAACCAAACCGCGGGGTCTGTTCGTGATTCCGAGGTGACCAGAACGACCGCCGCCGATCTGACGGGTACGGCCACCGCCGTGCCCACGACGATCGGGACCGGGCCGGGCCGCTCCGACCCGCTCGACCGGATCGAGATCGGTCAGCGGATCGACGACTTCGATCTGCTGACCGGTCTGGGCAGCGGTGCGTTCGCCCGGGTCTTTCTCGCGCGGCAGCGCTCGCTGCAACGGCTGGTCGCGGTGAAGATCTCCAGCGATCACGGCACCGAACCGCAGACATTGGCCCAGCTCGACCACGACTACATCGTGCGGGTCTTCGACCAGCGGCTGCTGGACGACGCCGAGGGCGCCGCGCGGCGGCTGCGGCTGCTCTACATGCAGTTCCTGCCCGGAGGCACGCTGCTCGGCGTGCTGCGCTGGGTGCGCGCGACCCCACCCGAGGAGCGCAGCGGCAGGCTTCTGCTGGACGCCGTGGACGCGGCCATGGAGGAGAAGGGCGAGATCCGGCCGACCGACTCCAGCGTGCGCGCCGAGATCGCGGCGCTGAGCTGGCCGGAGACGGTGGCGTGGCTGGGCCGCAGGCTGGCCGAGGCGCTGGACTATGCCTCCTCGCACGGCGTGCTGCACCGCGACGTCAAACCGGCCAATGTCCTGCTCACCGCCGAGGGCGTGCCGAAACTCGCCGACTTCAACATCAGCTTCAGCCGCAACGTGGAGGGCACCAGCCCGGTGGCCTACTTCGGCGGATCACTGGCCTACATGTCACCGGAACAACTGGAGGCGTGCCATCCCGGTTTCGGCCGCAGTGCCGCCGACCTGGATACCCGCGCCGACATCTATTCGCTCGGCGTGGTGCTGTGGGAGCTGCTCACCGGTGCGAAGCCGTTCGACGACCGCACGGCGGGGGCGGGTGACCAAGGCGACGACACCACGCTGGAGGCCATGCTGGAGCGGCGCAGCAGCGGCGTGAACGAGGCCGCGCTGCAGCAGGTTCCGGCCGACTGCCCCGCCGCGTTGCGCCGCATCCTTTTGACCTGCCTCGCCCCCGAGCGGGCCGACCGGTGGTCCAGCGGCGCGATCCTGGCCAGGCAGTTGGAGATGTGCCTGGACGAACGCGCGCGAGAATTGGTCGACCCCGCGCCGAACAGCTGGCGGCTGCGGTTGCGCCCGTACATCGTGCCGGTGGCGCTGGTGGCGATGGCGCTGCCGAACGTGCTCGCCTCGCTGTACAACATTCAGCACAACCAGCACCTGATCATCAGCCGGATGACCGAGGAGGCCCAGCAGACTTTCCTCGTCATCACCGGCGTCGTGAACGCGATCTTCTTCCCGACCGGCATCGCGCTCGTGCTGTATATGGCGAGATACGTGCTGACGGTGACGCGCGGTCTACGCAAAGGACGAAGATACGATCCGGAAACCCTGCGGCGTGCCAGACGCGACGCGTTGCTGATGGGCGATCGGGCCGTGGCGGTGGCCTTCTCGCTGTGGGTGCTGGCGGGACTGATCTTCCCGATCGCGCTACAGGTGTCGACGGGAGATATATCGGCACAGGCCGTGGTGCACTTCTTCTCCTCGTTGGTGGTGTGCGGCGCGATCGCGCTCGCCTATCCCTTCTTCCTGCTGACGTTCTACCTGGTGCGGTGCGTCTATCCCCTGTTCCTCCGGCACGGGGACATCAGCCCTGAGGACGCGGTCTGGCTGCGCGGCCTGGACCGGCGCTGCAACGGTTACCTCGCGGTGGCCGCCTCGGTGCCGCTGCTCGCGGTCACCGGAGTGACCTTCCTGCCCCCGTCCGACATCCCCTCGGTCATCGTCGCGGTTCGGTTGCTGTGTGTGGGCGGCATAATCGCGTTCGTGGGCACCTATCTGCTGTTCCGTGCGCTGGAAGCGGACCTACGGGCGCTGGAGCGGGTGGTCGATCCGGAATCCGCCGAATCGGGGGCCGGCGAGGGCCGATCCGCCCGACCGACCGCGCCCGCGACCGCCGTGGAGACCGACAGGTGAGTTTGCCCCGCACCGATGCCGTCGCCCGTTTCTCCGCCGACTGGCAGCGCAGTCTCCATGGTGATCGCTTGCCGCCGCAGATCCGCGAGTACGTACCCGACGGCACGCAAGTTCGCCTGGGGGTACTCGTCGATCTGATCCGGGTGGATCTGCGGCGACGGTGGGAGCGCGAGGGGCTCGGCAAACGGATCGCCGACTATCGCGAGGAATTCCCCGATGTGGAGACCAGCCCGGAGTTGGTCGATCTGCTGTGCGAGGAATTTCTGGCGCGTCGCCGACGCGGACCGCTGCCGCTGGAGGACTTCCTCGCCGAATACCCGGACCTCGCCGGCGCGGTTCGCGAACACCTCGCCGATCTCGCCGCCGACGACGCCCACGCGGACGCCGACTCGAGCGAAGCGGTCGCCGCGCTCGCCGATCTCGCGCCGGGCCTGCGGATCGATGACTTCGATCTGCTCACCGACCTGGGCGCGGGGCTGCTCGGCCGGGTCTTCCTGGCCAGGCAGCGTTCCATGCAACGGCTGGTCGCCGTCCGGTTCTCGGCGGGCCGGGCGGGCGCGGCGCACACGATGGCCCAGCTCGATCACGCCCACATCGTGCGGGTCTTCGACCAGCGAGTACTCATCGCCGACGCCGCGCAGGCTCTGACCGTCGCGGGTCCTCCCGCGAACGGCCGCCACACCGCGGCGAATGCCACCATCGCCGCGCCACACCCGGACCTCGACGCCACCCTCGCGGCCGTCCCGTCGAGCTGGACAAGCCACCCCGGCAACGACGAGACCATCGTGGCGCCACGATCGGCCGAACCTCGTGACGCGGCCGCGGTTCCGGCTCATCCAGACGCGGTGACCGAGCGATCGAGCGATCCGGACGCGACCGTCGCGGCCCCTCCGGACGACATCGCATCCGCGCCCCCGCGACCGGCCCTCGCACCGGAGTCCAGGACGACCACCCTCCCGCGTCTGGTCTACATGCAATACCTCCCCGGCGGCACGGCGGTCGACCTGCTCGAGCAACGCCGTCGCGGCCCCGTGACCGACGGCGGCGTCCTGCTGCTGCGCGCGGTGGACACCGCCATGGAGGCCAAGGGCGAGATCCGGCCGTCGGATTCGAGCGTGCGCGCCGAGATCGCGCGGCTGAACTGGCCGGAGACAGTGGCGTGGGTGGGCAGGCGGCTGGCCGACGCGCTGGATTACGCCGCACACCATGGCGTGCTGCACCACGACATCAAACCGGCGAACGTGCTGTTCACCGCGGAGGGCATTCCCAAGCTGGCCGACTTCGCCCTCGGTGAGGTACCTGGGCGCACCGCGCCGCACGATCCCGGCGGGACCGACGCACTGGTCTACCGCTCTCCGGAGCAGCTGAGCCGCTACCTCGACCCCGACGCGCCCGCCCCCGGCGACGCCAGCGACGTCTACTCCCTCGGTGTGCTGCTCTGGGAAATGCTCACAGGCGCAACCCCCTTCGACGATCCGCCACTGGAGCAGAACGACCCCGGCACCGAGACTTACACGCGGATGCTCACGGAGCGCCGCGGCGGCGTCTCGGCCGCGGCGCTCGCGCGCCTGCCGGAAGACACGCCGGCCACGCTGCGCCGCGTGCTGCTGGACTGTCTGCACGAAGACCCGCGGCGGCGCTGGCGCGGCGGCGCCGAGCTCGCGGGACAACTCGACCTCTGCCTGGACACCCGCGCGCGCGACCTGGTCGATCCCCCGCCCGGCAGCCTCGCCCACCGTGCCCGCGGGTGGCTGCTTCCGGTCGCGGCGCTGTGCGTCGGCGTGCCGAACGTGCTGGCCAGCTTTTACAACATCCAGCTGAACCAGAGCCTCATCATCGACCGGATGTCGACCGCGGACCAGGAGAAGTTCACGGCGGTCGGATTGATCAACAACCTCATCGCGTTCCCGGTCGCCGCGCTGCTGCTGTTGTTCATGACCCGGCGGCCGCTCGCCATCTCCTACCGCCTCGGCCGTGGCGACGGCTACTCCGCGCGCACGCTCGCGCAAGCACGCCGCGACACCTTGCTGATGGGTGACTGGGCGGTGTGGATACCCTTCGGCTTCTGGCTGGTCGCGGGCATCGTCTGGCCGCTCGGGCTGGCCTTCTCCGGTGTCGACCTGCCGCGCGGCACCTTTTTGCACTTCTTCGCCGCGCAGATCGTGTGCGCGGCGATCGCACTCGCCTATCCGTTCTTTCCGATCATGGTCTACTCGGTGCGCGCGATCTATCCACAGCTGCTGGTGCGCGGCGGTATCGGTCCCGACGACGAACGCCAGCTCCGCGCGCTGGCCAGGCGCGGCAGTTTCTACCTCGGTGTGGCGGCCTCGGTTCCACTGCTCGGCGTGGCGAGCGCGACCTTCGTCGAGGCCGACGACCTGGAGCTGGTGATCGTTCCGGTGCGTGTGCTGAGCGTGGGTGGCATCCTGGCATTCGTGCTGACCTATCGACTGTTCCGGCTCCTGGAAGCGGATCTGCTCGCTCTGGCCAGGGCGATTCCCCAGCGGACGCGATGACCACACCCCGCCCGCTCGGACGGCTGGTGAACCTGTCGCACGTCCACGATCCGGTCACCACACCGCTGTACCCGGAGGATCCGGAATTCCGCACCGACATCGTGGCCACGATCGCGAACGACGGCTACCTCCTGCGCTATATCCAGCAGGGCGAACACACCGGAACCCATTGGGGTGCGCCGATTCACTTCCGCGCGGACGGACTGGCCGCCGACGAACTCGACCTCGACGATCTGCTGCTGCCCGCGGTGAAGATCGATCTCCGGCAGCGCTGCGCGAACGATCGCGACTACGCGATCACGGTCGACGATCTGAAGCGGTGGGAGGCCGAGCACGGCCGGATCCCGGACAGCGCCGCGATCGTCGCCTGGACCGGGTGGGACGCCAAGTGGGGCACGCCGGAGTTCGTCGGCACGGGCGAATCAACCGGTCGGCAACCTGGTTTCGCGGTGCAGACGGTGGAATGGCTGCTGCGCGGCGGCAGGCTCGGCCGCCGCGGCGCGCTGGGCATCGACACGTTCGGCCCCGACGTGGGCACCGACGAGACGTACGCGGTGTCGAAGCTGCTCTACGGCGAGCACCGGATCAGCTTGGAATGCTTGGCGAACCTGGCGGCACTGCCCGCGACCGGGGCGTGGGTGCTGGTGGGCGGACCGCTCTATCGCGGCGGTTCCGGTTCACCGGCAACGATTTTCGGCATCCTGCCGGGCTGACGTCTCAGCCGCCGTAGACCTTGGGATTGAGGGTGCCGATGTAGGGCAGGTCGCGGTAGCGCTCCGCGTAGTCGAGGCCGTAGCCGACGACGAATTCGTTCGGGATGTCGAAGCCGACGTGCGCGACCTCCACCGGCGTGCGTAGCGCGTCGGGCTTGCGTAGCAAGGTGACCACCTCGAGCGAAGCCGGGTTACGGGTGGACAGGTTGCGCTTGAGCCACGACAGCGTGAGCCCGGAGTCGATGATGTCCTCGACGATCAGGACGTTGCGGCCCGCGATGTCCTTGTCCAAGTCCTTCATGATGCGAACCACACCCGAGGACGAGGTCGACGACCCGTAGGACGAGACGGCCATGAACTCCATCTGGGTCGGGATCGGCAGCGCCTTGGCCAGGTCGGTCATGAAGAAGATCGCGCCCTTGAGCACGCCCACCAGCAGCAGATCGCCCTCCGGAGCGTCGGGTGGATACCGCTTGGCGATGAGTTCGGCCAGCTCCTGGGTCTTGGCGGCGATCTGTTCCGCGGTGATCAGCACCGACGCGATGTCATCCCCGTACACGTCAGCTGGATTCCCTTCCGTGGTGGTGAGCCCGTTCGGCCGGTTCGGTCTGCGGCATCGGTCCGATGCCAGCCTCACCCAGCCGCAGTGTCAGCCTGCCATGTTCGCGCCCCGCGACCAACCTGCTACCCGGCCTGCCGCCGCCGACCGCGACGCCGCCCTGCCCGCGCCAAGCCGTAACCAGTTCGTCGACTGCCTGTAAATGCTTGGTGGTCAGGGCTTTCGCACCGTACTCCAGCAGCCATGCCCGAATCGCCCGTTTCCGCAGAGCCGCGGGTGCAGTGGCGAGGGTCTCGATCACCAGCGCCCGCCCATCACCGGCGGTGTGCCGCAGCTCGGCGGCGAGCGCGTCCAGCACCGCCCCGTCCTCCCGCAGTTGTTCGGCCGTACGCGCCAGCGCCGGGGCCACCCCGCCGCCGAGGATCTGCTCCAACAGCGGCAACGCCTCGGTGCGTAGCCGGACCCTGGTGAATTCCGGCGCCGCGTTGTGCGGGTCGTCGTGCGGCGTCACGCCCAGATCGGCGCACACGCGCCGGGTGGTTTCCCGGCGCACGCCGAGCAACGGCCGCCCCCACGGCTCGGCGCACGCGGACATCCCTTGGATCGAGCGGCCGCCGGAGCCGCGCGCGAGCCCGAGCAGCACCGTTTCGGCCTGGTCGTCGAGGGTGTGCCCGAGCAGCACCGGAAGACCGTGGCGCGCGGAGTCCAGCGCGGCATATCGGGCCCGGCGCGCGGCGGCTTCCACACCGCCCTCGGAGCCGACCTGGACCGCGAGCACGCGCGCGGACCGGCAGCCGAGGGCGAGTGCCTGTGCCGCGGCCTCGGCGGCGACGGCGCCGGAACCGGGTTGCAGGCGATGATCCACCACCAAGGCGTCGACCGCGCTCGTCTCGACGACTGCCGCCGCGGTGAGGGCCAGCGAATCCGCGCCGCCGGACAGCGCCACCGCGACCGCCTGCTCACCGGTCTCACTCGGCCCGAATCTGCTCAGCCAATCCCGGACCGCTCGACGAACGGCCAGCACAGCGGCGGTCTCGGGCAATCGCCGGGCGGCGGACGGCCGCCCGGATCCGGATGTCCCGCTCTCCGGCCCGAAGCGCCCGGGTGTCGTTCCTGGCGCACGCCCCATGGGCGCAGCCTACCGGCCGACCGCGCACGGCGAGTCGCCGCCGAGCCGGAAACCCTCGTTCAGTCCAGTACTCGTTCGATCCAGCGCTGCGGCTGCTCGATCTCGTCGGTGCGCGGCAGCGTGTCGGCTTCGGTCCACACCGTGTTGAACCGCGTCATCCCGACGGTGGCGACCACCTCATCGACGAATTTCTTGCCACGCACGTACTGGGCGACCTTCGCGTCCACGCCGAGCAGCGCGCGCAGGAGTCGCTGCACCGGGTTGGTCGGACGCCTGCGGCGCTGGTCGAACGCGGTGCGGATCTGCTCGACCGACGGGACGACCGCGGGACCGACCGCGTCCATGACGTGATCGGCGTGCCCCTCCAACAGGGTGCCGAGCATGAGCAGGCGGTCCAGCGCCGCACGCTGCGGCGGCGCCTGGGTGGCACGCAGCAGCCCGACCACACCGCGCGCGGCCGGATCGTCGGAGGCGGTTCCGCGACGGCGGTCGCGCACCTCTTCGACCAGCCTGGACAGCATGTCGCTCACCGGCTCGTCACCGGCCTCGCCGAGCACCTCGACGTTCGCGCGCATGTATTCACCGAGCCAGGGCGCGGAGGAGAACTGCACCCGGTGGGTCACCTCGTGCAGGCACACCCACAGCCGGAAATCGCTCGCCGACACCCCGAGCGCCCGCTCCACCGCGACGATGTTCGGCGCGACCAGCAACAGAGTGCCGTCCGGCCCCGTGAACGGGTCGTATTGACCGAGGATCGCGGTGGACAGGAAGGCGAGCATGGCGCCCGCCTGCACCCCTGCGGGTTTGCCCGCGAGGAACTTGCGGTCGGCCTGCGCCTCATCCGCCCCGGTGAGCTGGGCCATCGAGTCGGCGGCGGCCGTGATCCACCCCGGCCGGTCGACGATTCTGGCCGCCGGGACCGGCCGGTCGTCCAGCAACCCGCTGACCTCGCGCACCGGCGCCTCGGCCCGCACGGAGGCATCGGCGAGCTCGGCGACCACCTGCTCGGCCGAATAGCGCGACGTGCGCGGACCCGCCGGCACCAGAACGGAGCCGGTCCGCGCGGCCAAACGCCAATCCACCACGCCGGACAGGCCCGAGCGGAGTTTTCGCCGCTCGACCGCGCCGGCGGAGCCGAAATCGGCTGTCTCGGAACCTTGCTGGGTCATGATCAACCACCCGTCACGAGCATCCACAGTTTCGCAGCGTGCCTGCGATCGCGTCCAACGCGGGCCTGCTCACCTCCGGTGGTCGATCGTTCGACATCAGTGCGAAGGTCAGCACCCGCCCATCGGCGTCCAGCACATATCCGACCAACGCGCTGGAGACCGACAGAGTTCCGGTCTTGGCCCGCACCCAGCCCGCCGCCTGACGATCCCGGGTGACGTAACGGCTGGTCAGCGAGCCCGTGGCGCCAGCGACCGGCAGGTTGTCGAGCATCGGCGTCAAGGTCGCCGCGACCCGGCCGTTCTGGGGCTCGGCCTTGGTGCCTGCCGGTCGCACCGCCGTGGCGCCGGTGGGCTCGGCCGCGGTCGCCACGACCCGGTCGAGCAATCGCGCGGGAATCCGGTCGTCTACCGAAAGCCCACTGCTGTCGTGCATATCCAGGCCGGACAGATCGAAACCGGCCTTGCTCAGCGCCGTGCGCACCGCGGTGACCCCGCCGGTGAACGAGGCCTCGCCGCCGGTGGCGGTCGCGATCTCCCGTCCGATCGCCTCGGCGAGCACGTTGTCGGAGTAGACCATCATGTCGCGCAGCCGGTCGCGCAGCGGCGCCGAACGCACCGAGGCGACCTCGGCCGCGCCCGCGGGTGCGGCGCCCGCCCGGACCCGCGCCGGGTCGAGCCCCAGTTCGGTGGCCAGCCGCCGTCCCGCGTCCAGAGCGGGCGTCGCGGTGCGCGGCGAGTACTCGACCAGCGGTTGCAACCGGCCGCCGTCGATCATCACCGGCTCGATCGGGGCGATGGAACCCTCGGGGATGTCGACCGGGTCCCAGCCCTGCGCCATGGTCGGGCCGGTGTAGGCGGAGAGGTCGACGACGATCGTGTCCACCGCGCGGCCCGCGGACTTGATCTGGGTGACCAGGTCGGACAGACGCGGTCCGTTCGGGTAGTACCCCTTGCCGTCCGGCTGCGCGGTGAGCGTCGGATCGCCCCCGCCGACCAGCACCAGTTCGTTCGGCGCCGCACCGGCGACCACCTTCGTGGTCACCCGTTGCTCGGCGGGCAGCGTGAGCAGAGCGGCCGCGGTGGTGAGGATCTTGGCGGTGGAGGACGGGATCATCGGCCGGTTCGCGTCGCCGCTCCACAGCACCGTCCCGCTGTCGGCGTCGGTCACCTGGCCCGCGAACGCGCCGAGGTCCGGATTGGCGATCACCGGGGCCAGCGCGGCGGCGATCCCGGCGGAACTCGGCGCGGAACCGGTCGGCCGGGCCGGGACGACCTGTCCGGACGGCGCGGGCGGCGCGGGCGGGGCGGCGATGGTCAGGCCACCGTGCCGGAACTCGTCGGTCCACGGCCGCACCGCGAGCAGTGCCACCGCGGCGGCCACGGCCAGCACGACCAGCACGGTCGAGATCAACAGCCATCTGTTGCGGCGCCGCCGGGCGGCCAGCCCACCGATGTTCTCGTTGCCACCAAACACGTCGCCGCCGCTCTCCTGACCGATTCCCGCAGCAGCCGCCTGCCGCACCCATGTCCCCGACGACCACACTATCCTCGTTGCGCAACCGTTCCCCTGAACAACCTGGCGAGTCGGCGCACTCCGCAGCGGCCGAGTCGGCAGTCGCCGAATAGCAGCCGAGTCGCAGAACTCGGCACCGATGCATACACAAAGGAGATGGCGTGGAGTTCGACGTCACGATCGAGATCCCCAAGGGTTCCCGGAACAAGTACGAGGTCGATCACGAGACCGGCCGGGTCCGGCTCGACCGGTTCCTGTACACGTCCATGGTCTATCCCGCCGACTACGGCTACATCGAGAACACCCTCGGCGAGGACGGCGACCCGCTGGACGCGCTGGTCCTGCTGCCCGATTCGGTGTTCCCCGGCGTGATCGTGGAGGCCAGGCCGGTCGCCATGTACAAGATGACCGACGAGGCGGGCGGCGACGACAAGATCCTGTGTGTGCCCGCGGGCGACCCGCGCTGGGACCACATCCAGGATCTGAAGGATGTCCCGGAGTTCGAGCTGGCCGCGATCAAGCACTTCTTCGAGCGCTACAAGGATCTCGAGCCCGGCAAGTTCGTCAAGGGCTCGGAGTGGGTCGGGCGGGCCGAGGCCGAGGCCGAGGTGCAGGCGTCCATCCAGCGGTTGAAGGATCAGGGCGGACACTGAACCCCTTCGGGCACAACGAAAGCGGGGAGTCCGGCAGACACCGGACTCCCCGCTTCCGGTCGGTGTCACGAAAGGCGAAAAGGGACACCCGGAATCCGGATGCCCCTTCTCTGTGACAGGTGGCTCAGTAGTAGATGTACAGGTCGTAGCCGTCCCAGGTCTCGATGCACTCCCAGTAATAGCCGCCGGTGCTCGGCGACTCGCCGTCGGCCCGGCACGCGCTCAGCGTGGCGTAGGTGCCGACGTAGGTGCCGCCGTAGGCGACATCCTGGTAAACCGGTGCGGCGGAGGCCGTAGCGGCCGTCGACACCCCGGCGACGGCAGCGGTGGCCAGCAGACCAGCGGCGAAGAAGGACTTGATACGCATCGCTCTTGCTCCTGAATGCGAGATGAAATTTTTGACGCTTCAAACGATATGGGCGATCGGCATCTCGCACAGCCACCCCTAGGGTGAGGGCAACGCAACCCTGAGGCGAATCACCTTGCCCACCCTCGATACCCACCCTTGGGGTCGGTGACGGCGCACTCGCCCGGGTGCGAGCGCGCCGCCGGTGTCAGTGGCCGCGGAATTCGGGCGCGCGCTTCTCGAATACGGCCTTGACCGCCTCGGCGAGATCCTCCGACGGCAGGAACGCGGCGTTCCACGCGGAGACGTAGCGCAGGCCCGCGGCGATGTCGTCCTTGCGCCGCTGCTCCAGTACGTCTTTGACGCCTTGCACCACCAGCGGCGGGTTCGCCGCGATCTCCCGCGCGGTGGCGTGCGCCGCGTCCAGCACCGCCTCTTGGTCCGAGAAGACGTCGTTGACCAGGCCGATCTTCTCCGCGCGCGCGGCGTCGATGTCCTTGGCGGTGTAGGCGAGTTCGCGCAAGTGCCCCTCACCGATGATGCCGGGCAGCCGTTGCAGCGAGCCGACGTCGGCGACGATCGCGACCTTCGCCTCGCGCAGACTGAACTTCGCCTCCGCGCTGGCGTAGCGGATATCGGCCGCCGCGATGAGATCCAGCCCGCCTCCGATGCACCAGCCGGACACCGCCGCGATCACCGGCTTGCGGCAGTCCGCCACGGCCGTGATCGCGGCCTGCATCTTGCGCACGTCGACGAGGAAGTCGGTGCGAGGGGCGGCCAGCGCGCGATCGGCCAGCAACGGGCCGAACGTGCCGCTCATCGCGGGCAGGTCCAGACCGTAGGAGAAGTGTTTACCGGAACCGGTCAGCACGATCGCGCGCACCTCCGGATCGGCGTCCAGCGCCTGGAACACTTCCGGCAGCTCGCGCCAGAAGTCGGGACCCATCGCATTGCCCTTACCGGGGCCGATCAACGTCACCTGCGCGACGTGATCCTTCGTTTCGACGGTGAAAGCCTGCCAATCTGTCATTTGTACAGCGTATCGAGACAAATCGAAGCCCGTGTCCCGACCCGGTGCTGCGCGACTCGGAAAGAAACCTCGCCGCGTGTAAACCCTGCGCAAATTTCGCAATGGTGTACTGGTTCGCGATGGGCAGAACAGCGGATCATGAGCAAGTCAGCAAACCTCATTCACCGGCTTCGGAGGACATCATGCTGATGCATCGCGGGATCGGTCTCGACCGCTTCAACGAAATGCCCCGCGGCCGCGCGGTGCACGCGCTGTACGAGTGCTGCTGCAACGTCACGTGGGCCGCGACACTGGCCGACGCTCGCCCCTATTCCGATCGGGACGCGCTGCTGAGCAAGGCCGATGTCGAACTGCTCGCGCTGTCTCAGCGGGACGTCGACCGCGCCTTCGAAGCGGTTGCGCACGAACCGGACTCGGCGCGAGACGTGACCGAACTCGCGCGGATAACCCGTGGGCGGATCGCCGGGATGCTCGGCCCGGCCGAGGGCTATCCGGAATACTGAGCCGACCGCGTGACTTCCCCGGCGTCCCGACCGCAATCGCTCTACCCTGGTGGGATGCGCAGGTCGTCATTGCCACCGGTCGCCTGCCGAGTCGCGGACACCCTCATCTCCCGGGGCCATCACGGTCTCATCGTGGCCCAGCCGGAGCCCACCCACACCGCCGACGACGCCGCGCGGGCGCTCGGCGTCGACGTGGGCGCGATCACGAAGTCACTGGTGTTCCTGCTCGACGACGACCCGGTGTTGCTGCTCGTCTCGGGCGCGCACCAGGTCGACCTAGCGAAGACCGGCGCGCGTCTGGAAGGGACGCTGACCCGCGCCCCCGCCGACATGGTGCGCCAGGTGACCGGTCAGCCCATCGGCGGCGTCGCACCGGTCGGCCACCCGACCAACCTGCCCACTTGGGTCGACAACGCGCTGGCGCACCATCGGGAGGTATGGGCGGCGGGCGGACATCCGAACACCATTTTCCGCACGTCGTTCCCGGAGCTGCTGCGGATCACCGCGGGTCTTCCGATCGACGTCGACTGACCGGCGCGAGCGTCCCAGGATCGTGGGCCACGAGACCGAGCGTAGTTTCGTGATGTGACCGAAGCGGATCCGAGCGGCATCACCGCGGAGCAATATCGTGCGTCGATGCGCCATTATCCGGCCGGCGTCACCGTCGTCACGCTGCGTTCGCCGCAAGGGCCGGTCGGCTTCACCGCGACTTCCTTCGCCTCGCTGTCGCTGGACCCGCCGCTGGTGTCGTTCAATATCGCGCACACCTCCTCCAGCCTGTCCGGCATGCTGGACGCCGAGTCCGTCGTCATCCATTTCCTCGGCGAACACCAGCAGCACCTGGCTCACCGGTTCTCCCGAACGGCGGAGGAGCGTTTCACCGACCGATCTCTGTGGACCGCTCTCGACACCGGCGAACCCGTCCTGCACGGCACCCCCATCTGGCTACGCGCCACCGTGCACCAACTGATCCCCATCGGCGACCACACCTTCGTCGTCGGGTTGGTCACCCGGGTACACGACAACACCGACGAGAAGCCCTCCGCCGCACCGCTGCTGTACTACAACGGGCGCTATTACCGGCCGACCGCCCTCGGCGACTGACCCGAGTTCGCTACGCCACCCTCGGCCGCACCTGCACCACCAACTCGGCGTCGAGCGCACGGGCCAGCCGCTCCAGCACAGGAAGGCTGGGCACCGTCCCACCCGCCTCGAATGGGATCCTTAGTGCCCTTTTCGACGAGATCGAGGAACAAGCGTTGTTTCAGCCCACCAGGCAGGGAGCCGCGCCGGTGGGGGCGGTGGAGGTGAAGGGGCGCGTTTCCGGGGTGGGGTTCCATACACCGTTCTCGGCGGCGTAGTTCCAGGTGGGGCCCGTCGCCACAAGGGTGGCGATCGCATCGATCAGGCGGTCCACATCGGCGGAGGTGGTGCCGAGGCCGATGCTCGCGCGCAGTGCGCCGTCCAAGCCGAGGCGGGTGAGCAGCGGGTGGGCGCAGAAGCGTCCGTCGCGAACGCCGATACCGTGTTCGGCGGAAAGATAGGCGGCGACCTGGCCGGGGGCGAAATCGTCCAGAGTGAACGCGACGATGCCGACGGAGTCGGGGCTGTCGGTCCAGATGCGCAACAGCCGAACGCCAGGAATCTCGGCCAAGCCGTCGCGGAGACGGTCGGCGAGCTGATGTTCGTGCGCGGCAAGGGTTTCGGCGTCGATGACACAGAGCGCGTCACAGGCGGCGGCCAGCGCGGCTGCGCCGAGCACGTTCGGCGACCCGGCTTCGTGCCGCTGCGGAGCGGGCGCCCACTCGGCCGCGTCGGTACTCACCTCACGCACCGCGCCCCCGCCGGCGAGGTAGGGCCGCGCCGCGTCGAGCCAATCCCGTCTGCCCACCAGCACACCCGCGCCGAACGGCGCGTACAGCTTGTGGCCGGAGAACGCCAGGTAGTCGATTCCATTGGCGCGCAGGCTGATTCGACGATGCGGGGCCAGCTGGGCCGCGTCGACCAGGATTCGGGCGCCGCACTGGTGCGCGACGGTGGCCAGCCGCTCCAGCGGAAGCACCTCGCCGGTCACATTCGACGCACCGGTCACCGCGAGCAGTGCGGCCGGCCTGCTGCACAGCTCGGCGACCAGCCTGCCGATGGTCTCCTCCACCGTGTCGGCGGCCTGCACGACCCGCCTGCCCTGCATGGTCCAGGGCAGGAAGTTGGCGTGGTGTTCGATGTCGAGCACCACGGTGTCGCCGGGCACGCAGGACGCGAGCAGGTTCAGCGAGTCGGTGGTGTTGCGGGTGAACACCACCACTTGATCGTCGGCGGCGTCGAGGAACCGGGAGACCGACCCGCGGGCGGCCTCGTAGCACTCGGTGGAGATCCGGGAGGCGTAGCCCGCGCCGCGATGCACGCTCGCGTAGTACGGCAGCAACTGCTGCACCCGGTCGGTGACCTGCGTCAACGCCGGCGCGCTCGCCGCGTAGTCGAAGTTGGCGTAGGTGGCCGTTCCGCCTTGCACCAGCGGAACGAGCAATTCGTCGCCGGAGACCCGGGCGAGAGCGGCACAGGTGTTGTCGACAGTGGTAGTCATCACGTGAATCCCGTCGGCTAAGGGACCCGCAATCGAATGATTCGTCGAGTCCGCGCTTGCCGCGCCCGGTCGGGCGGCGGCCGGGTCGTCACCCGGAGCACCCCACCGCGGAGGAGGGTTGCCGGCCAGCAAGCCGGGGCTTCGCGCTGGCACTCATGACCTGACCCGAGGGTGGCAGAAGCGCCCCGGCGCTGTCAACCACGTTCGACCCCGAGTCCCCAGGAGCACCGCGTGGAGATAACCACCAGGCGTGAGCCTTTACAAGCATCCCGACGACAGCACGCGAGCCGCTGCCTCGACATCCCACGCGCCCCTCGGCAACTGACGCCTTCGACCGCGCTCCGAGGCGGCGGACCGGTCGCCGGCGCCACGAGCCTCGACGCCGCACGCGCCCATCCCGAGGTCCGCACCGCTTCGATGAGCGGAATCACACCCGCACACGAGCCATCTCCCGGCGAACCCGAGGGACGACGGACCGACCAGCGATCGGCCTGTCGCGGCGGCGAATATCGATCCCACCTGCAACAACGCGCACGGCGCCCGCCGATCCGGCGCCCGCTCCGGTGAACAACGAACGACGACAACCCCGGGTACCGTGGACAACTGGCCATCGTGGCGTTTGCCCTTTGGTAACCCAGCTATGACACAACAACGGGAAAGTGTGAGGCGAGTCGATGGGAGGTGCGCAGAGCACCATGCTCGAGATAGACGTCGACGCGCCCGCGGGCCCGTTGTCGCGTGGTGACCGCGCGCCGGAGGCCAGGACACTGGTCGACATCCTGACCGCGACGGCGCTCGCCCACCCCGACGCCCCTGCCATCGATGACGGCCGAGTAGTGCTCTCCTACCTGGAGCTGGTCGTCGAGATCGAGAAGACCATGGCCCGTCTCGCCACCGCTGGTGTGCGACCGGGCGACCGGGTCGGCGTACGCGTACCGTCGGGCACCCGTGAGCTCTACGTGACCATCCTCGCCGTCCTGTACTCCGGCGCGGCCTACGTGCCGGTCGACGCAGACGACCCGGACGAGCGCGCCCAACTGGTCTTCGGCGAGGCGCAGGTCACCGCGATCGTGACCGCGGCCGGCATCGAGACCACCGCCGCGGGCATCCGCGCGGCGGAAGAGCAGCGCGAGGAAAGCTGGTCGACGCTGCCGAGTCCCCGCGACGACGCTTGGATCATCTTCACCTCGGGTTCCACCGGCACGCCGAAAGGCGTTGCCGTCACCCACCGCAACGCGGCCGCCTTCGTCGACGCGGAAGCCGACCTGTTCCTTCCGGACGCCCCGATCGGTCCGAGTGACCGTGTGCTCGCCGGATTGTCGGTCGCCTTCGACGCGTCCTGCGAGGAGATGTGGCTGGCCTGGCGCAACGGCGCCTGCTCGGTGCCCGCTCCGCGTGAGCTGGTGCGCACCGGCGCCGATCTCGGTCCCTGGCTGGTGCGGCGGCGGATCACCGTGGTCTCGACCGTCCCGACCCTGGCGGCGACCTGGCCGGTCGAGGCGCTGGAGGCGGTGCGCCTGCTCATCTTCGGCGGCGAGGCCGTCCCGCCGGAACTCGCCGAGCGTGTCGCCGGAAACGGTGATGTGGCGCGCGAGGTGTGGAACACCTACGGTCCCACCGAAGCCACGGTCGTCGCCTGCGCCGCGCGGTTGGACGGTCAGTGGCCGATCCGAATCGGATTGCCGCTCAACGGCTGGGATCTGGTCGTCGTCGATGCGGCGGGTAACCCGGTGGCCGAGGGGGAATCCGGCGAACTGGTGATCGGCGGGGTCGGGCTGGCCCGCTACCTCGACCCGGCCAAGGACGCCGAGAAGTACGCGCCGCTGGCCTCCGTCGGCTGGGAGCGCGCGTACCGCAGCGGCGACCTGGTGCGCAACGACAGCGCCGGTCTGGTCTTCCTCGGCCGCGCCGACGATCAGATCAAGCTGGGCGGGCGGCGCATCGAACTCGGCGAGATCGATAACGCTCTGCAACACCTGCCCGGAGTCACCGGCGCCGCGACGGCCATCCGCACCACAAAAGCGGGCAACAAGCTACTGGTCGGCTATCTGACCGGACCCGGACCGGATTTCGATGCCAAGGCCGCGCGCGCGGTCCTCGCCGGACAGTTGCCCGCGCCGCTGGTGCCCCGGCTCGCGGTGGTCGACGAACTACCCACCCGCACCTCCGGCAAGGTCGACCGCGACGCGCTGCCCTGGCCGCTGCCCAACGCCGCCGAGGACGACGACGACAACGACCTGACCGGCACGGCCCTGTGGATCGCCGGACTCTGGGACGCCATCCTCGGCGCGGAGGTCGGCGATCCGGACGCGGACTTCTTCGACCTGGGCGGCGGTTCACTCGCGGCGGCCCAGCTGGTCACCGCCCTGCGCGAACGGTATCCGCAGATCGCCGTCGCGGACGTCTACGACCATCCCCGCCTGGGCGCGCTCGCCGAGCTGCTGGAGCAGACCACGCCCACCGTGGCCGTCGCCGACCGGACGGTGCGGCCGACGCCACCGCTCGCGCAAGCCGCGCAGGTACTCGCCACCATCCCGCTCACCACCCTCACCGGCCTGCAGTGGCTCACCTGGCTGGCGATCGTCGGCAACATCGCGGCCTGGTCCGGGTCGCTGCCATGGCTGCCACAGCTGTCCTGGTGGTGGACGCTGGTCGCGTTCCTGCTGTTCATCTCGCCGCTCGGCCGGATGGCGATCTGCGTGGCGGGCGCGCGGCTGCTGCTGCGCGGTGTCCGGCCGGGGCGCTATCCGCGCGGCGGCTCGGTGCATCTGCGGTTGTGGGCGGCCGTGCGCCTGTCCGAGGCCAGCGGCGCGGAGAATCTGTCCGGCGCCCCCTGGATGGTGCCGTTCGCCCGCGCGCTGGGCGCGAAGATCGGCAAGGGGGTCGACCTGCACAGCCTCCCGCCGGTGACGGGGATGCTCGAACTGGGCGACGGTTGCAGCGTGGAGCCGGAGGTCGACCTGTCCGGCTACTGGATCGACGGCGACGTGGTGCATCTCGGCCCGATCACCGTCGGCCCCGGCGCGGTGGTCGGCTCGCGCTCGATCTTGTTGCCCGGCACGAAGATCGGTAAGAACGCCGAGGTGGCGCCCGGCTCCGCGGTGGCGGGCAAGGTGAAGGCGGAACAGGAGTGGGCCGGTTCGCCCGCGGTGAAGGTGGGCAAGGCCCAGCACCGCTGGCCCGCGCACACGCCCGATCGGGCCCGGCGCTGGGTCGGCGTCTTCGGCGTCACATCGGTGGCGTTGGCCGCCATGCCGATTCTCGGCATCGGCGCCGGTGGCGCGTTCCTGGCTTGGTTCATTCGCGACACCCGCACGCTCGCGGGTGGCGTCGCGCGCGCATTCGCCGTGCTGCCCTTCGCGACCCTGCTCAGCCTGGGCGTCTACGCCGCGACGACCATCGTCGCGGTCCGGCTGCTGAGCATCGGTCTGACCGAGGGCTATCATCCGGTGCGCAGCCGGGTCGGCTGGCAGGCATGGGCCACCGAGCGCCTGCTGGATTCCGCGCGCACTTTCCTGTTCCCGCTGTACGCCAGCCTGCTCACCCCGCTGTGGCTGCGCTTGCTGGGCGCGAAGGTGGGCAAGAGCGTCGAGGCCTCCACGGTGCTGCTGTTGCCGAAGTTCACCACCGTCGCCGACGGGGCGTTCCTGGCCGACGACACCATGATCGCCGGTTACGAACTCGGCGGCGGCTGGCTGCACATCGGTGCGGCAAAGGTCGGCAAGCGCGCCTTCCTCGGCAACTCCGGCATGACCGCCCCCGGGCGCCGGGTCCCGAAGAACGGGCTGGTCGCGGTGCTGTCGGCGGCGCCGTCCAAGGCGAAACCTGGCTCGTCCTGGCTGGGCAGCCCACCGGTCCGGCTGCGCCGCGCCGCGGAGAACGCCGACACGGCGCGCACCTTCGATCCGCCCGCCCGCCTGCGCGTCGCCCGCGGCATCGTCGAGACGTGCCGCTTGATCCCGGTTCTGGTGACCTTCGCGATCGGTCTCGGCGTGCTGTGCACCCTCGCGTGGCTCGCGCAAACCTTCGGCCACCTGACCGCCGCGCTGCTCAGCGGACTGGTGCTGCTGGCGGCGGGCGGCATCGCGGGGGCGGTTTCGGTGGCCGCCAAGTGGTTGCTGGTGGGGCGGATCCGCGCCGAGGAGCATCCGCTGTGGAGTTCGTTCGTCTGGCGCAACGAGGTTTCCGACACGTTCGTCGAAACGGTTGCCGCACCATGGTTCGCGCGCGCGGCGACCGGGACGCCCGTACTGAACCTCTGGCTTCGCGGCCTCGGCGCAGGCATCGGGCGCGGGGTATGGTGCGAGTCCTACTGGCTACCGGAGGCGGACCTGGTGACTCTCGGCGACGGCGCGACCGTGGAACGCGGATGTGTGGTGCAGACCCACCTCTTCCACGACCGGATCATGGCCATGGACACCGTCGCCCTCGGCGCGGGGGCCACCCTCGGCCCGCACTGCGTGGCACTGCCCGCCTCGACGCTCGGCGACGGCGCGACCATCGGCCCGGCTTCCCTGGTCATGCGCGGCGACGCGGTGCCCGCCTCGACGCGCTGGTGGGGCAACCCGATCGCGCCCTGGTTCACGGGCGATCCCGGGGCGCGCTGATGGCGGGCAAGTTCTACGAAGCCCCCATCGACGAGTACCTCCCGCAGAACGGCAACCGGGGGTATCGCGTTTCCCGGTACGAGCTGGAACTGTCCTACCGGGTGTCCGCCAACCGGCTCACCGGGCGCGCCGAGATCACCGCCGTGACCACCGAGGCGCGCACCCGGTTCGCACTCGATCTCGGCCAGGCGCTGAGCGTGTCGAAGGTGTCCGTCAACGGGGTCAAGGCCGCGAAATTCGCCCATCAGCACGGCAAGTTGGTCGTGACGCCGCAACAGCGGATTCCGGCGGGCGGCGTGCTCGCGCTGGTGGTGCAGTACGGGGGCACCCCGAAACCGGTGCGCGGGCCGTGGGGCGAGGTCGGGTGGGAAGAACTCACCGAAGGCGCGATCGTGGCCAGTCAGCCCAATGGCGCGGCGTCCTGGTTCCCGTGTGACGACCACCCGAGTTCCAAGGCCAGCTACCGGATCTCGATCACCACCGATTCGCCCTACTACGCGGTGGCCAACGGAACTCTGCTGCGCAAGCAGACGAAGGCCAGTCAGACCACGTGGGTGTACGAGCAGGCCGAGCCGATGTCGAGCTACCTGGCCACCATCCAGATCGGTCACTATCGCAAGCACCGCATCGGTTCTTCGCACGCGGTGCCGATGCAGGCGATCCTGCCTGCGCGGCTGCGCGCCAACTTCGACCACGACTTCGCTCGTCAGCCGAGGATGCTCGAGGTCTTCAGCGAGAAATTCGGCCCCTACCCTTTCGCGGACTACACCGTCGTGGTCACCGACGACGAGCTGGAGATCCCGATCGAGGCGCAGGGCATCTCCATCTTCGGCGCCAACCACTGCGACGGCCGCCGCGGCGCGGAACGGCTGGTCGCGCACGAGCTGGCCCACCAGTGGTTCGGCAACAGCCTGACCATCCGGCAGTGGCGGGACATCTGGCTGCACGAAGGCTTCGCCTGCTACGCGGAATGGATCTGGTCGGAGGCCGCGGGCGGGCCGACCGCCGATCAGCTGGCCCGCGCCGCACGGCACAACCTGGCCCGCGAGCCCCAGGACATCGTCATCGGCGATCCGGGACCGCAGCGGATGTTCGATGACCGCGTCTACAAGCGGGGTGCGCTCACCCTGCACGCTTTGCGCCTGGAACTCGGCGACTCGACCTTCTTCGACCTGCTCCGGGAATGGACCATTCGCTACCGCCACTCATCGGTGACCACCGAGGAGTTCACCGACCTGGCCGGGCACTACAGCCTGGTGTCGCTACGCCCACTGTGGGACAGCTGGCTGCTCGCCGAGCGACTACCGCAGTTGCCTCCCTACGGCGGCGCATCGACGGCCTGATCAGAACACCAGATAACGCGCGGCGAGTTCCTCGACCAGCGGATGGTCCTCTGGCACATTGGCCAGCGCGTCCAGATCGGTCTCTACGGCGATCTGCCGGGGGTCGTCGTGCTCGGTGTCCCGCGGGTCCTCGATGAGCTGGCGCAGCAGTTTCTGCTGCACCCTGGTCTTCAGCGAATCTCTCATACCTGGGGGCTGCCCGTACATTCGCGTGTTACACCGGTGTGAACAGGGTTCCCCACGGCGTATTGCGTACCACCGTGTAGATCGCCAGCAATGCGAAGAACGTCCACATGGTCGTCCGGCTGATCGACGGCAACCGCATCTTCCGGCCGCGCCACCCCTGAACCGTCCAGTCCAGCACCCACACCGCGAACGCGAGAACCAGCGGAAGCGCGAGCAAGTTGCTGTGCAGAGCATCGATGACGTGCCCGTCGGTGAGGTTGTGCACGGCGCGCATCCCGCCGCAGCCGGGGCAGTAAAAGCCGGTCAGCGCGTACACCGGACAGGTGCCGTAGGAACCCTCGACGTGCGGATCGCGCAGGTGCAGCAATACGCCGACGCCCACACCGACACCCGCCACCAGCAGCGGAAGCGCCGCCCCGCGCCACCCGGTCTTGGGCTCGGTTCCCGGGTCCGTCACGGGCCCGGAGGCAGGGTGCGCGATGTCCACGAGTCAACCGTAACCGGGCGATGAGGTGCGCCGCCACGGCAGCGCCCCGATCTCGGCATCGCGGTCCGACATCCCAAACGAAGCGCGTCCGACTTTTTCTCTCGAAATGATCTTTTGCCGTACCGAATCCGGGGGTATTCCCCGATATAGACCAGGAAGACCGTCGTACGGCGCTAACACTAGCAAGCACCGCTGCTTGCACTGTACGGTGACGGTGGACACAAAGGAGTGCCTGATGCTGGTGAAGTCGATGAGGACGCTGGCGGACGCGCATAACGGTGCGCTCACCGCCGATTACCGTGCCGGACTGCGGTCTCGCACCTTCCGTACCGCGTCGTTGAACGCGCCGACCGCTCGTCACGCGGTCATTCCGGTCACCACCAAAGACGGCGCTCGCTTGCGAGTACACGCGTACGGCCCGGCGCAGGGCGATGTCATCGTCCTGATCCACGGCTGGAGTTGCAGCATCGAGTACTGGAACCCGCAGATCAACGCGTTCGCCGACCGGTACCGCGTGGTCTGCTACGACCAGCGCGGCCACGGCGCGAGCGAACTCGGCAAGTCCGCCCCCAGCAAGGAGTCGCTGGCCGACGATTTGTCGGCCGTGCTGAACGCCACGCTGCGCCCAGGGCAGCGGGCCGTGCTCGTCGGCCACAGCATGGGCGGTATCACCGTGCAGGCATGGGCCGCTCGCTATCCGGAGCAGGTCCGTAAGCAGGCCGCAGCCGCCGTCCTGTTGAACAGTACGTCGGGCAACATCCGCTACGACACGGATCTGCTTCCGCTGCTGAACAAGCCGTTGACCTTGGCGGACCGCCCGATCACGGTGTTCGGCGCCACGGTGCGAATCCCCATGATCGTCGCCGAGACGCTGCTCACCGCCCCCGTACCGCTGCCGGGCGGCTGGCCGACGAGCGCGCTGCTCAAGGCGCGCGTGATGAACCCGCACGCGACCGCGGACCAGGTTGATTTCGCGCTTGGCATCGTGCGCTCGTGCCGGCCGCTCACCCGTGGCAGGCACGCCGCCGCACTCGCCGACATGGATCTCGCCGAATCGGCCGCCTCCCTCACCGTGCCCACCACGGTGATCGCGGGCGCACACGACCGTTTGCTGCCCGAGCGCATGTCGCGCCGCATCGCCGACGCGCTCGCGGAAACCGGTCATTTGGCCGCCTACCACGTCTGGCCCACCGGTCATCTGGGCAATATCGAAGCCGCCGACCGCTTCAACGCGGAATTGGCCGCCATCGCCGAGCGCGCCCACCTGCGCTCCGCAGCCGCCGGCTGACCCGGAGAACGTTCTCCTGGACCGGTCAACGGCGCCCGGTCCAGGAGCGGCGTCTCCCGAAGCACGGTCGGCGACCCTGTCCGCTCCGCGGCGACGTCTCCATTCAGTTTGCTAATGCGTTACCGAATCGATCGCGCCCGCGGAAAAAACCGTCGCTCATCGGAAATTTCCGGCGCGCCGACGCCGAATCGCCGCCGCGCACCGCACCCTTCGTACGCTCCCGTTAACACTCGGCGAACTCAGGTCGACACAGCAGGCAGACAATTCGTGTCCGACGAAGGGAGCAGCGGTGAATGTCCGGCATGGTGTAGCGGTCATGGCTCTGGCCATCGGCACACTCGGTGTGACCGCCCCGGTGGTATCCGCGCTTCCTCTCGGCGTCCCCCCGGCACGAACGCTCTGCGACGGTGGCGGCGCGGGCATCGGCATGATCGCCGCCTACTACGACCCCGACCGCAACTACTCCGGTCTGCCCACGCTGTGGATCCGCCCCGAGTTCGTCTTCGCGCCCGACCGCCCCGGCGGCTCCTGCGGCGTGGAAGTCACGGTTTCCTGGCGCAATTCCGACACCGGCGTGTACGGCACCCTGCCACCGATCCGGGTCGACGACAGCACACCGGCCGAGGAGAACGTGGCCGGCTCATGGATACCGGTGCCCATTCCCTCCGGGCTGGGCCGCGTGGAAGTCCTCATCGCGACGGACGCTCCCCACGTCCCCGGAAAGGGAGTCTTCGTCGTGACGTAGTCGGCGGCTCAGCCGGTGCTGCGGCGTGACTTCATCATCCGAACCCATTGAGCGATGGCCGCCACGGCCGAGAACATCGCCGTCGCACCGGCGAACAGCGCGGTACCGGTGAGTTTCGCGGTCTCGAACTCGACCTTTCGCAGCCCCGGCAGCGGATATTGCCCGTTGCCGGAAGCCCATCGGATCACGTAGCCGACTTGCGTGCCGAGGTCGGTGGGCGGGCCGGAGCCGATCATGGAGCGCAACTCCGGCCCCTTGCTGTTGAGATAGACCAGCGTGAAGGCGATGAAAACCGCCACCGCCACCGCCGAACCGGTCGTCAAACGCGCGAGTGCCTCGGTGCGGGACCAGAGATTGGCCAACGCCGCCAGCACCGTGAGGAAGATCGCGATGGTGGCGGAAAATGGCCCATGTGCCGCTGAGATTGGAGTGGGCGGGCGGATTCTTCGACCAGAGCCCCACGAGCGTGGTGGTGATGTGGGTCTGGCCGAAGGCGTTGCTCCAGATCGTGCCGTCCGGTCCGCCGGTGGCGAGCCACGGCTTGAACAGCAGGGTGAACGTGATGATGCTTCCGACCGCGGCACACAGGTAACCCGAGTTGTCCCGGAGCAAGACCACCAGCGGTTGCGCTGCCGCCCGGATTTGGGGCAACCGGGTCTGGAGTTTCGGCGGCCGCCCCCGAAGTTTCGGCAACCGCGACCGGAGTTTGGCGACGTCTACCCGGCGTTTCCGAGTACCGCCCGGCGAGCGACCCGTCGCCCCCGCCTGTTGCTGCCGATCTCGACTCGCTCGCCAAGGAGTTGGCTGCACCATGTCGCTAGTCGCCCTTCATCGATTCGACAACTGATGGGCCGCCAGATATCGGCTCGCTGGTCAGCGGCTCCTGCCCGGCTGGCTCCTCATGTCGACCGTCGACGGCCACCCCGGGAGCAGTCGCTGTCGGTTTCGCCACGGACAGCGGATCCGCGATGTCCTCCAAGGACTGCCCCTCGGCGTTCACTCCGAAGAACCAGGCGACCAGGCCACCGAAGATCATGAACCCGGCGCCGATGAGGTACCCCACCGTGAGCGGGAACCGGTCGGGGTTCGGGTTGTCCGCGCCGCCGACCAGATGCCCGAAGA
Organism: Nocardia sp. NPDC004260; assembly: GCF_053603155.1. Taxonomy (NCBI): domain Bacteria; kingdom Bacillati; phylum Actinomycetota; class Actinomycetes; order Mycobacteriales; family Nocardiaceae; genus Nocardia; species Nocardia sp. NPDC004260. Next base: position 80,103 of record NZ_JBSGEZ010000018.1, read on the forward strand.
GGAACGGCGCGACGACCCCGCCCGCGCCCTGCGCGATGGCGAAGAAGAACGAGATGGCCTGACCACGCAGTTCCAGCGGGAAGATCTCGCTGACCGTGAGATAAGCAGACGACGCCCCCGCCGAGGCGAAGAAGAAGATGACACACCAGAAGATGGTCTGGGTGGCGGCGTTGAGAATGCCCGCATTGAATGCCCATGCGGAAACGAAGAGCAACAAACCGGAGCCCACATACGTGGCACAGATCATCTTCCGGCGGCCGATACTGTCGAAGAGCGGGCCGAGTACCAGTGGGCCGATCAGATTACCGACCGCGAACGGGAAGAAATAGTAACCGGTGTGATCGGCCGGCACGTCGTAGAAATTGATCAGCACCAGGCCGACGGTGAAGAAGATCGCATTGTAGAGAAAAGCCTGCGTGGCCATCATCGTGAATCCGAGAAATGAACGCGATGGGTATCGTCCGAAGAAGATCCTGGCCATCCGCAGGTAGGAGAGCCGATCGGTGTCCACGATGTCCAAGGCTTTGCTCTCGTCGACCGCGGGGAGCTCGATCCCCCGACTTCGCAACTGCCCTTCGATCTCGTCGACGGTCCGCTCCGCTTCCTCGGCCCGTCCGTGGGTGAGCAGCCAGCGCGGGCTCTCCGGAATGTGCCTGCGCAGGAAGATGATGATGAAGCCGAGGACGGGTCCGATGAAGAATCCGATGCGCCATCCCCAGCCGGTCGGGATGAATTGCTCGTTGAACAGGATCAGGCTCGCCGCCGCTCCCAATGCCGCGCCACCCCAGTAGGTGCCGTTGATCGCGATGTCGACCCGGCCCCGATATCTGGACGGCATGATCTCGTCGATCGCCGAATTGATCGCCGTGTATTCGCCACCGATTCCGGTGCCCGCGATGAAGCGGAACAAGTACAGCGACCATGCGTTCCATGAGAAACCGGCCAACCCACTACCGATCAGATAGATCGCCAGGGTCAGGATGAACAGTTTCTTGCGACCGAGCCGGTCGGTGAGCCTGCCGAACACGAGTGCGCCGACGACCTGACCGGCCAGGTACCACGAGGCCATCGCGCCGACCTGCCCGGAGGTCAGATGCAGCGTTTCGACGTCTTGCAGCGGTCCACCCATGCTGCTGACGATCTGGATCTCGATTCCGTCCAGGACCCAGGAGACCCCGAGCCGACGACGATGAGCCAGTGGAACTTGGTCCACGGAAGCCGGTCCATCCGAGCGGGAACCAGACTTCGTACGACCTTGGTTTGCGTTTCCAGCACTTGACGGATCTCCTCGATTTCAGAAGAAGGCCGGACCGTCGGGGGCCTGCGCCGCGCCGCGGACCGAGCGCCACACAGGGATCACCTCGCCCCCTCACGAACTCGACCAATGGGCGGGACCGACGCCCGGAACGCGGAAGCCCCAGCACAGCGCGGTCGTGAGCCGGGATCGCGCCTCGACATCTGCACTGGTGTCGCTCCTCAACGGTCTGAGCGGAACACGGTTACGCCCGATTTACGTAAATATTGGATCGTTGTGAATTGTGCCACTGGTTGGCGGCTCAATAAACCCCGGCGTCGTGTTCCGCCCGCAGGCGACACACGGCGCAGCTTGCCGAGCGGCGGGTCAGGCGGGGATCAACTTTCGGGCAGTGGCGATCAGTCCGCCGAGCGGTGGGATGGTGGCCAGGCGTCGCCCCATTCCACGTCCCTTGCCTCGCGGTACGCCTCGCCCTGTCGCTTCGAGACGAGGGTTTGCCGCACGCCGTCGTCGGCCGTGCAGACTTCCAGCGTGACCAGGCCCTTACGTTTGAGCGGATGTCGCAGGATTCGACCCGCGGCGGGGGCGTGCGCGGTCCGAGAGGCGATCACATAGGAGAACTTCTCGTCTTCATGGCCGAGTTCGCCGCCCTTCAACCGCCGGTGCAGGGACGTCCGGTTGATTCGCGTGCTGAAATGGCACCAGTCCGTCCCGGCGGCGAGCGGGCACATCTGTTGGTGCGGGCAGGGGGCCACGACCGTCAGACCGGCTTCGATCAAGACGTCGCGGGCGGTGAGAATCCTGCGATGGCCGTCCGGGGTTCCCGGCTCGATGACGGCCACTACTTCCGCCCCCTCAGCCGCCCGGGCCACCAGATCGGCTTGGTCTGCCTCGGAAAGTTCGCTCAGCACATACGAAATCGTGACGAGGTCCGCTCCGCCGAATGCTTCCTGAGCGGCGAACGAGGTTTGCCGCCACACGGCGGAGCGCATCGCCGCGGAGGTGGCGTCGGCCGCGAGCTTGCGCCCCAGTTGGAGTGCTTCGTCCACCTGATCCAGTACGGTCGCCTCGGCCAAGGAAGGGAACAGTTCGCTCGCTGCCCACAGCGCCGCGCCGGTGCCCCCGCCGACGTCGAGCAGCGTCTCGGGCCGAAAGCCGGGCGCCTGCTCGGCGAACCGCTCGAGCGCACTGTGCACAGCAGCCCACGTCGCGGGCATGCGATAAGCGGCGTAGGCGGTGACGTCGGCGGTCGAGACGAGAATCGGCGCCGCCGCCGGGCGCGGGTCCCGGTAGCGCGCGATCAGCCGGTCGACCGAGGTGGCAAGCTGCCGCTGGGGAACGCCCGCGCATGCCCGGTCGAGGGCCTCGACAAGTTCGACGGGCAGTTCCACCCGAGATAACTCCTCTGGTCTGTAATGGCCGCCCGCCATTCTGTCATTGCGGTGCCGACCCTACTTTCCTGGCGCTGCGCGGCAGCGTTCCACCCAAGGCGAGATCTCGGTGACCCGTTCGTAGCACCCGAGGCCCGGCCCGCACCTCCGGTCCGGTGTTCAGCGGCGGAACCTACGTTCCAGAATGCGCTGGGCTTGGTCGCGGTGAACGGCAGACCAGGCTTGGACCCGGATTGCCCACCACGGGGCGATGTCGCGGGGTTTGGCCGTGACGGCGTGCGAGACGAGGTCGGAGGCTTCGTCGACAGTCAGACCGGGGGTGCGGCTGAAGTCGGTGGGCGCGCTCATTCTGGTGTGGACCAGGGGCATGTAGATCGATGTAGTGGTGACATCGTCGCAGGCGATTTCGGCGGCCACGCTGCGCAGCCAGACGTCGAAGGCCGCTTTCGAGGCGATGTAGGCCGACCAGCGAGGACTCGGCGGCAGGAGCACGCCCCAGGTGGAGATATTCACGATATGCCCCTGCTTGCGTGCACGCATATGGGGCAACAGAGTAAGCAGCAGCCGCACCGGGCCGAGATAGTTGATGTCGATGGTGCGGGTGAAATCGTGGAAACGATCGTAGGACTCGGCGATGGGCCGCCGAATCGACTTTCCCGCATTGCTGATCACGACATCTATGTGTCCATACTCGGCCAGCAGTGTCCGGCCGAGCAGGTCGACGGCATCCAGGTCGGTCAGGTCGGTCGTGTACGCGCGGGCCGTGCCACCGTCGGCCGCGATGTCGGCGGCCAGCTGTTCCAGTTCCGGGCGGGACCGGGCCACAAGCGGCACCACCGCCCCCGCCGCGGCCAGCTTCCGCGCACTGGCCTTGCCGATACCGTGCGAGGCCCCCGTCACCAACACCACCTTGCCGGCGACAGCCGCCCGCAGTGCTTCCTCGGTGGGCCGGGCTGTCGGATACAGCAACCGGATCGCCAGCCGTTCGGCGAGTGACCGTCCACTGTTCGTGGCCGGAGTCTCGTTCACAGCTCGACTGTATAAGGGCTGATCCGAGAACTCACGTGTCGCGGCTAACTCGACCCGGGCCGGCGTCGATAGGCGCTCGCCCACTACCCCCCGGAACGAATGATCTGTTCGATATTGCGCTCCGCCAGCGCGCTGATCGTCAATGAAGGATTCACTGTGCCGGTGCTACCCGGCACAGCTGCTCCGTCCATCACGTACAGGTTCCGATAGCCACGCACCCGGCCGTATCCGTCCGTCGCGCGGCCGATCACTGCTCCGCCCAACGGGTGGGAGGTGAACGAGGCGTCCGCGTCGAAGGCGGGTCGAGAGATGGGCTGACAGTTGCAGGCCGCGTTGTTGTTGACTTCCCTCGCTCGCGCGAGATAGCCGGCAGCGCCGTCGGCCGGCCACCGCAGATCCACGCGCCCGTCGGCGGGGTCGCAGACGAACCGGCCGCGGGTGTCGTCGAGCACGATGCCCAACGATGCGAGAAGGGTGGTGTCGAAGGGCGTCGTGCCGGGGATGTACCAGTTCTCCAGCGACACCGGTGTACCCGCCTCGTCCAGAATCCGGCTCGCCGACGGCGTGCCCTGCGTGCCCACCTCGAGTGTGCTGAGCGGCCGCGCCAAGGCGACATCGCCGTTGCTGCCCCAGCCTTCGCCGACGTGCTCGTTCAGGTTCGGCAGCGCGCCGGTCTCCCGCGCACGCACCAGCAGTTCGGAGGTGCCGATGGAGCCCGCGGCCAGGAACAGCATGTCGCAGGTCAGCATCCGGGTGCGGAGCACTTCACCGGTCGGGTCGAGTTTGGTCACGGCGACGCTATAGCGACCCGACGCTCCCGGTTCCTCGGCGATGGCATCCACGCGATGGCCGGGGTAGATCCGGGCACGGCCGGTGCTCTCGGCGTAGCGCAGGTAATTCTGGTTCAGATCGAATTTCGCGCCGTTGGAGTTGCCCAGGTTCGAGCAGCCGACCGTCGCCGACGGCCTCGATCGCCCGGCCAGTTCGGCGCGGATGACATCCCAATTCCAGATGCCGTCGATTCGTTGCGGCGTATAGCCGGCCGCGCGGACCTGTTCGTCCCAGGCCCGCGAGTGCGCGAACGCGAAAGAGTTGTAGATGTCGTCGGGTATCACGCTGGGCCGCAATATTTCTCGGACCTTGGGGTAATAGACCTCGTGCATCTCGCGATAGTCGACCACGCCGCGGAACACATGGTCGAAGAACCGCTGCTCCGGCTCGATCATCACCCCGGTGAATACCACCGAGCCACCGCCCACACACGCACCGCGCCACACGTCCATGCCCGGGTAATTCGTGACATCGAGGACCCCGCCGAACGGATCGATCTGCAGCGGAATCCGGTTCACCCCGGTAAAGGTCGTGCGATGCCAGAAGCCGCGGCCGTCCGGAATCGTGTCGGTGGCGAAGATGTCACGCCACGGATCACTCGGCCATCGCGACCCGCGCTCGAGCACCGCGACCTCGATCCCCGACTGCGCCAGACGCAGCGCGGTGACCGACGCCCCGAACCCCGATCCGATGACGATCGCGGGCACATGATCGGCTGGATCCGGCAGCGGCGCGAAGATCTCCGGCACCAACATGCGATACATCGATGTTCTCGGGCTCGGGCTGAAATCGTCGGCCCACGCCGCAGACGCGGCCGTGCTCGCACCGGCGACACCGAGCATCGTCGCGGCCAAGCCGGCACTCTTGACGAAACCACGCCGGTCCATCGTGCCCCTCGTTCGATCCGAACGTCGCTCTACAACACTTCAGCACTCGCATGGACACCATGCGTAGTACCTTCCTGGCCCAGCTCATCGGCACCGCCTTGTCGGCGACAAACGTTAACGCTAATAGTTCAGCAATGTAATAGCTACTCTTTATCATGAGGAGTGGGTCGGGAGTGAGGAGGCGGCGATGTTGACTCGCGCCTGGATTCGGTGGCTACTCACTCATGGCCTGTTACGGACCTATCTCCGATGGGCCGCACGCCGGGGTGACCCGCTCGGGCAAATCGCCGTCGGCCAGGATCGCTTGCTCGGCTCATCGCCGTATATCGAGGAGATCCGGCGGCGCGGCCGAATTCCTGGGATGTCGGGCGTACACGTGACGGCAGACTACGAACTGTGCCGACTCATCTTGCGAGACCGGCGCTTCGGGGTGGTCACCCCCTTCCATCCAGCCCTGCCCAAGCCGATCCGCTGGATGCTGGCCAAGACGGATCTGGGACTCCCCAACATCGGGGAGCCACCATCGATGCTGGTGGCCGATCCGCCGGATCACACGCGGTACCGGCGCATGGTCCGGCAAACATTCGGCCCGAAGGCGATCGCCACGCTGGAGGATCGAATCGCCGAAGCCACCAACGACCTGCTCGAACGCCTGGAATCGAAGCCTCGCCCCGATCTGATCAGCGACTTCTCCGAACAGCTGCCGGTCACGATCATCGCCGAGATCCTCGGGTTGCCCGCCGACATGCATTCGACCCTGCTGAAATGGGGAGGCACCGGTGCGCCACTGCTCGAACGAGGCCTGAGCTGGACCACCTACCGCCACGCCATCGAAGACCTGGGCGAGGTCAAGCAGTACTTCGACCAGCACTTCGACGAGCTCGCCGCCGAACCGAACGACGACGTCCTCAGCATGCTGGCGACAGATCGCGAGCTCACCCGCCGCGAGCAGGTGGCGAATGCGGCGCTGCTGCTGGACGCCGGCTTCTTGACGACAGTGAACATGCTCGGCAACGGAATCGTCCTACTGATAGACCATCCGGACCAGCTGGAACTGCTGGCCGCCCAGCCGGATCTGTGGCCGAACGCGGTCGAGGAGATCCTGCGCTACGACGGTCCCGTGCGAATGACCGGCCGGGTCGCGAACTGTGACGTCGAGATCGCTGACCAGCACATCAAGTCAGGGTCCCTGGTCCTGCTGTCCTTGGCGGGCGCCAACAACGATCCCGCGGTCTTCCCCGCTCCCCACCTATTCGATGTGACCAGGGACAACGCCGCGGAACATCTCGCGTTCGGCAGTGGGATCCACGGCTGCCTGGGAGCCAGGTTGGCGCGGCTGGAAGGCGCCGTCGCACTGCGGACCCTCTTCGATCGGTACCCGAATTTGAGCCTGGACGGGCCGCCGATCCCCCATCCCCTGCGAAATCTGCACGCCTACCGCTCCATGCCCGTCAAGCTGACTGCCGACCAGCCGAGGCGAAACTCGGAAAACTGGAGCCGCCTGGGGGAATCGAACCCCCGACCTTTTCATTACGAGTGAAGCGCTCTACCGACTGAGCTAAGGCGGCGTGCCTTTCGGCCAGGGAAGTCTATCGTCTCGCGGGCCCGATCGCGAAAACGGGTGGTCACGGTCACTGCGCGCGGGCCGCGATGAGGGCGGCGGCCATGGCCGCGAGGGCGAAACGGGGTTTGACGTTCTGGTCGAGCGCGGTGCGGCAGGCCAGAACGGCCTCGATGGACTTCAGCAGGCCCTCCGGGCGCACGCGGTCGGCCAGATCGTGAATCTCGTCGGACAGGTCGGGGTGGGTGAGCGCGACGCCGGAGCCGAGCCGGGTGGCCCCGAACCGCACGGCCAGTGCGTCCCGATAGACGCCCGCGACGTCGATCAGGGCACGATCGAGGGCGTCGCGGCCGGTGCGGGTCGCGCGGGACTTCTGCCGCCGCTCGAGGTCCTTGAGCACGCCCGCGGAACCGCGGGTGGCGCTCGCCGCGCCCTTGCCGGTGCCGCCCGCGCCCAGCGCAGTCGCGAGTTCCTCGCGCTCGCGTTCATCGCGGGCCGCGCTCATCTGCTTGGCCTCGTCGTCGGCCGCGCGCACCAGTTCGTCGGCGGCGGCGTAGGCCGCGCCGGGCTTCCCGGACGCGGTGACCAAAGCCAAGGCACGCTGACGGCGGGCGCGTGCCTCCTCGTCGGTGGCGAGCCTGCGGGCACGGCCGACATGTCCGCCGCTGATGGACGCGGCCCAGGTAGCGGTCTTCTCATCGAGGTTGTCGCGCTCGCGGAGCACTCGCGCGATGGCGGGCACCGATGGCGTCACCAGATGCACATGGCGGCAGCGGGAACGCAACGTGATCGAGATGTCCTCCGGGTCCACCGAGGGCGCACAGAGCAGGAACACCGTCCGGTCCGGCGGCTCCTCGACGACCTTGAGCAGCACGTTGCCCGCCGCCTCGGTCAAGCGGTCGGCATCCTCGATGACCACCACCTGCCAGCGCCCCGTGCTGGGCCTGCGCGAGGCCACCTGCACGATCTCGCGCATCTCCTTGGTGCTGATGCTCAGCCCCTCCGGCACCACCCGGCGAACGTCGCCGTGCGTGCCCGCCATGGTCGTGGTGCAGGCGTGACACCTACCGCACCCGGGCGTCGCCGGATCCGTGCACTGCAGCGCCGCCGCGAAACACAGCGCGGCAACGGATCTGCCCGATCCGGGCGGGCCGGTGAACAACCAGGAGTGCGTCATCGCACCCTCGACCACGCCCCCGCGCGCGGCGACCGCGGCGGCCGTCAACTCGGACTCGACCGCCTCCTGGCCGACCAACCGATCGAAGACTCCCGCCACGTCGTACACCCTAGCCGCCCCTCCCGACAGATCCCGGACGGTCTCGGACACCACGCTCGCCACCATCGACGGCCCACATACACCAGGCCCGGACACACCGTCCGGCTCACCCGCGCACGCCCGGTCAGCCGACACCACTCGACTCCGCCACGCACCGCTCGGCCCGTCACACGCTGTCCGACTGAGCCGTGCACACGCCGCTCGGCGGGAGCCGGCTGTGTCGGACCGCTATGGATCTTGTCAGCCCATGCGGCCGCAAGCCCTGTTCGGAACTAGGAGGCGCGCTGCTGCGTACTGTTCGCCCCGTCCAGCTCCTCCCGGATGATGTCGGCGTGCCCGGAGTGATGCGCGATCTCCCGCAAGATGTGCAGCACCGTGTAGCGCACCGACTGCCAGATCCGCTCCGGAGCCCACGGCGCCGTCGGCGTGGGAATCGAGGTGTCGAGACTGTCCACCGAACGGATCAGCTCGGCCGTCTCCGCCGCCACCTCGTCCCAGCCGGCCAGCAGGCCGGTCACGGTCTCCTCCTCCGCCATGACGTACTCGCCGCCGAACTTCGAGACATCCAGCTCCGCGTTCTCGTCCCGTCGCACGATCACCGAGGTCCAATGCCGTTCGCAGCTGACCAAGTGGTGCAACAGCCCGCCGAGGGTCAGCTCGCTGACCGTGGTCCGCCGCCGCGCCTGCTCGTCATCGATGCCGCGCAGCGTGATCCGGAAAAGCTCGCGCTGGTCGGCGAGCATCGCGATCAGATCCTCGCGCTCCTGTTCGGTACTCATGGCGCTCAGGCTACGGCTGTGGCCACGAGCCGGGAACTCACGACTTCCCGACGCCGGTCTTCTTCGCCGCCGCCTTCTGCGCCGTGGTCTTCTTGGCCACCGTCTTGGTGGTGGTCGCCTTCTTGGCGGCGGTCTTCTTCGCCGCGGTCTTCTTGGCGGGCGCCTTCTTCGCCGCGGCCTTCTTGGCGGTCTTCTTCACCGGTCCGCGCGCACGCCGGTCGGCGAGCAGTTCCATCGCCCGCTCCGGGGTGATCGATTCGATCTCGTCACCCTTGCGCAGTGTCGCGTTGGTCTCGCCGTCGGTGACGTACGGGCCGAAGCGGCCGTCCTTGATCACCATCGGCTTGCCGGTGGCGGAGTCGTTTCCGAGTTCCCGTAGCGGAGCGGCGCTCGATGCCTGCCGTCCACGGCGCTTCGGCTCGGAGTAGATCTTCAGCGCCTCCTCTAGCGTGACGGTGAAAATCTGATCCTCGGTGTTCAGCGAACGCGAGTCGGTGCCCTTCTTCAGGTACGGCCCGTAACGTCCGTTCTGCGCGGTGATTTCCTCGCCGCTGGCCGGGTCGGTGCCGACCACACGCGGCAACGACAGCAACTTCAGCGCGTCGTCGAGTGTGATGGTGGCCAAATCCATGGACTTGAACAGCGAACCGGTGCGCGGCTTGGGCGCCGCGGCCTTCTTCGCGGTCTTCTTGGCGGCCTCTTGTCCCTCCTCGGCCTGCGGTTCGGGCAGGACCTCGGTGACATACGGACCGAAACGTCCTTCCTTGGCGACGATTTCGTGCCCCGACTCGGGATCGACGCCGAGCGAACGGCCCTCCTGCGGAGTGGCGAACAGCTTCTCGGCGACCTCAGGCGTCAGCTCGTCCGGCGGGAGATCGTCGGGGAGATTGGCCCGCTGAGACACCGCATTGCCTTCGGGGTCATCGGGATCGGTGACCATCCGCTCCAAATAGGGCCCATACTTGCCGACCCGGACGACGACGTCTCGATCGGCGGCATCGCTGAACAGCTTGATGGAGTTGATCTCGCGGGCATCGATGTCATCGAGCCGCTCCCCCACCATCTTCTTCAGACCGCCGGACCGCGCGACCGAGCCCTCCACGCCGTGATCGCCGCCGAAGTAGAAGCTGGACAACCAGTTTCCGCGCTGCTCGCGGCCACCGGCGATGGCGTCGAGGTCGTCCTCCATGGCGGCGGTGAAGTCGAAATCGACCAGTCGGCCGAAATGCTCTTCGAGCAGGCCGATCACCGCGAACGCCACCCACGACGGCACCAGCGCGCTGCCGCGCTTGTAGACGTAGCCGCGGTCGAGGATCGTCTTGATGATCGACGAATACGTCGACGGGCGGCCGATGCCGAGCTCTTCGAGCGTCTTGATCAGCGACGCCTCGGTGTAGCGGGCGGGCGGATTCGTGCTGTGCCCGTCGGGATTCAGCTCGACGGCGGTGACCGCCTGGCCTTCCTCGAGCGCGGGCAGCCTGGACTCGGCGTCGTCGGACTGGCCGCCCGCCTCCTCGTCGACGCTCTCCACATAAGCCTTCAGGAAGCCGGGGAACGTGATGGTGCGGCCGGAAGCGGAGAACACGCACTCTTCGCCGGTGCCCGCGACTCCGGTGATGCGCAACGTCAGCGTGGTGCCCCTGGCGTCGGCCATCTGGGAGGCGACCGTGCGCTGCCAGATGAGTTCGTAGAGGCGGAACTCGTCGTTGTCCAACCGCGCGTGCAGTTGGCCGGGCGTGGCGAAGGTGTCGCCCGCGGGCCGGATGGCCTCGTGCGCCTCTTGCGCGTTCTTCACCTTGCGGTTGTATTGCCGCGCGGTCGGATGCACGTACTCCGAGCCGTAGAGCTGGGTCGCCTGCGCGCGCGCCGCCGCGATGGCCGACTCCGACAGCGTCGTCGAGTCGGTGCGCATATAAGTGATGTAGCCGTTCTCGTACAGTCGCTGCGCCACCCGCATGGTCCGCTCGGAGGTGAAACGGAGTTTGCGCCCCGCCTCCTGCTGCAATGTCGAGGTCATGAACGGCGGATAGGGCTTGCGGGTGTACGGCTTGGCCTCCGCCGAGGAGACCACCAGGTCGGCGCCGTCCAGCGCCTCGGCCAGCCGCCGCGCGTAGCCCTCGTCCAGCACGACGACGCCGTTGGTGGACTTGAGCCGTCCGTCCGATCCGAAATCGCGGCCGGTGGCGACCCGTGCGCCGTCGACGGTGACCAGTCGCGCGCCGAAGGTTCTCGGGTTGGTGGCGTCGCTCGCCTCGCCGTTGCCCGCGTCCAGCTTGGCGGCGATGTCCCAGTACTCGGCCGAACGGAACGACATCCGCTCGCGTTCGCGCTGCACGATCACCCGGGTAGCCACCGACTGCACGCGACCGGCCGACAGCCGCGGCATGACCTTCTTCCACAGCACGGGACTGACCTCGTAGCCGTAGAGCCGGTCCAGGATGCGGCGGGTCTCCTGGGCGTCGACCAGATCGTTGTCGAGGTCACGGGTGTCCGCGGCGGCGGCCTGGATGGCGGGCTCGGTGATCTCGTGGAACACCATCCGCCGGACCGGCACCTTGGGTTTGAGCGTCTCCAGCAGGTGCCAGGCGATCGCCTCGCCCTCGCGGTCGGGGTCGGTGGCCAGGTAGAGCTCGTCGGCGTCCTTCAGCAGGCTCTTGAGCTCGGTGACCTTGGCCTTCTTGTCCGGGCTCACGACGTAGATGGGTTCGAAGTCGTTGTCGACGTCCACGCCGAGACGCGCCCAGGACTGCCCCTTGTACTTGGCCGGGACATCGGCCGCACCACGCGGCAGATCCCGGATATGGCCGACCGACGCCTCGACCGTGTAGTTACGACCGAGGTACGGCGCGATCTTGCGGGCCTTGGTCGGGGACTCGACGATCACGAGACGACGCAGGGGACGCCCCTGGTCGGCTGCACCGAGGTCTCGTGTTGCCACCGGCGAATACACCTTTCCTGATCGACCCGCGCTGCGTCTTTTCCGCTACGCGCGGCTGGGGTGAGCGGCTGCGACGGCTGAACATCGCACCAGACACGTTTATACCGTGACGCCGCGTGTGGTCGAGTGCTTGCGACTCGAACCACCGAGCGTACGCCCGTGAGTTCGAATCAGTATGCCTTGCCGTTTCGCCACACCTGCGCCGCGGCATGCTCGGCGGACCGTTCCGCCGGCGCACGCGGGCCGTGACTACCCCAGATATAGCTCGTCCCTCACCCCGTTGCCGGTGGTGAGGGACGAGCTGTGGATCCCTGCGCCGCTCAGCTGAGCGCACGCACTCCGGTGGCCTGCGGGCCCTTGGTGCCCTGGCCGACCTCGAACTCGACCTTCTGGTTCTCCTCGAGGGTGCGGAAACCCGAACCCTGGATCTCGGAGTAGTGGACGAAGACGTCAGCGGAGCCGTCCTCCGGCGCGATGAAGCCGAACCCCTTCTCCGCGTTGAACCACTTCACAGTTCCCTGTGCCATTCTGTTCCTTCTCTTTTCTTACCGGAACGGCGGACAACTGGGTTCGTCCACCGGGTCCGTTCCGACCGCTGTACTGTTGGTTCCCCCTGCAGGAAAGCACCAAGCACACCGTTCGCAACATCGATCCTGCTGACGGTTTGGACTTTGGATCCGTCCCTCGAACACAGAAGCTTGCGACCAGGAACCAGTGAACCATGTCTTCGGGCAATTCAACAGTCGAGTTACCGACAATTTGCAAAAAAGTTGATCTTGCGAATGCGCAGGTGAGGGACACAATGGCGGAATCCAGACTTGGGGTTCGTTTGCCTGGTGATAACCGAGTCGACGTTCAGCAAAGAAGCTGTGACCCAGGTCGCTATTTGGTATCGAAAAGGCAGGTGGAGGTTCCCGGACACACACGTTTCACACTCCCCGAGCGTGTTGCGGGGTTCCGATCGTGAATCCGCCCGACTTCGCGCTGCGCGGACGGCCGGGAACCGAGCTCGGCTACGGGACATCGTTGCTGAATCGTGTCCTAGCCGGAGGCCTCGATGGCGACCCCCGGCTCACGCATGTGGCCGAGTTGCCCGCACGAGCCGCCGAACACTCCGAATGGCCCGTCTGGGCATCGCCGGAAGTGATTGCGGCATTGCGTGAGACGGGCGTGGCGGCGCCATGGCGGCATCAGGTGGACACCGCGGAGCAGGCGTTCCGCGGACGGCACGTCGTCGTGAGCACCGGGACCGCCTCGGGCAAATCGCTCGGCTATCAGCTTCCGGTGCTCACGACGCTGCAAGCCGATCCGAAGGCCACCGCGTTGTATCTGTCGCCGACGAAGGCGCTCGGCGCCGATCAGCTGCGCGCGGTCGGCGAGCTCACCCACGAAGGTCCGTTGCGCGATATACATCCGGCCACTTACGACGGCGATACGCCTGCCGAGATCCGGCAGTGGGTACGCGCCAACGCGCGCTGGATCTTCACCAATCCGGACATGCTCCACCTCGGCATACTTCGATCGCACCAGCGCTGGGCGCGGGTGCTGCGCAGGCTGCGTTACGTGGTGGTCGACGAATGCCACGCCTATCGCGGTGTTTTCGGCTCGCACGTCGCGCTGGTGTTGCGCAGGCTGCGGCGGATCGCCGCACGATACGGCGCCGATCCCGTGTTCGTGCTCTGCTCGGCGACCTCAGCCGAACCGGCGGAGGCCGCGTCGCGCCTGATCGGCGCGCCGTGCACCGCGGTCACTCGGGACGGATCGCCGCAAGGACCGCGGACTATCGCGCTCTGGGAGCCACCGCTGCTCACCGCCGTGACCGGCGAGAACGGTGCGCCGGTGCGCAGGTCCGCCACCGCGGAGGCGGCGCGGATCATGGCGGATCTGGTGGCCGAAGGCGCGCGGACCTTGACCTTCGTGCGCTCCCGCCGAGCCGCGGAGCTGACCGCGATGGATGCCAAAAGGCTCTTGGGCGAGGTCGATCCGGACCTCGCCGCACGCGTGGCGTCCTACCGGGCGGGTTATCTCGCGGAGGATCGACGTGAGCTGGAAACCGCTTTGTCGGACGGATCGCTGCTCGGCGCCGCGACGACCAGCGCACTGGAACTCGGCGTCGACATCGCGGGACTGGATGCCGTGGTCATCTCGGGTTTTCCCGGAACGGTCGCGTCGTTCTGGCAGCAGGCCGGGCGGGCGGGACGGCGCACCCAAGGGTCACTGGTGCTGCTCGTGGCGCGGGACGATCCGTTGGACACCTACCTGGTCCATCACCCCGAAGCGCTGCTCGGCAAGCCCGTCGAGGCCACCATCACCGACCCGCGCAACCCCTATGTGCTGGGTCCGCAACTACTGTGCGCCGCGCTGGAGTTGCCGCTGACCGACGCCGAGGTGGACGAACTGGGCGCCCGTGAAGTGCTGGCCGAGCTGACCGTGAAAGGACTGATCAGGCGGCGTGGAACGGGAGATCGCGCGCGCTGGTACGTGACCGCGGAGACGCAGCCGCACGACGCGGTGGACGTCCGGGGCGGAATCGGCGCACCGGTGGCCATCGTGGACGGCGAGACCGGCAGGCTGCTCGGCACCGCCGATGCGGGGCGGGCCAGGGCGACGCTGCACCCGGGCGCCGTGCACCTGCACCAGGGCGAGACCTATGTAGTCGACGAGCTGGATCTCGATGACGGCGTGGCCTTTGTGCACGCCGCCGAGCCCGGGTGGACCACCAGCGCGCGCCAAGTGACCTCGATCGTCATCGACGCGGTGACCGAGCACCGTGCCCACGGTCACGTGACGGCCGGCCTGGCCCGGGTGCGGGTCACCAGCCAGGTGATCGGCTATCTGCGCACACTGATCACCGGCGAAGTGCTCGACCTGGTCGAACTCGACCTGCCGCCGCAGACGCTGCCGACCAAGGCGGTCATGTACACGGTGACACCGGAATTGCTGGCGCTGGCGGGGATCGCGCCCCAGGACGTCCCGGGGGCGCTGCACGCGGCCGAGCACGCGGCGATAGGGCTGTTGCCCCTGGTGGCGACCTGCGACCGGTGGGACATCGGCGGTGTCTCCACCGCCGAGCACCCGGATACCGGACTGCCCACCGTCTTCGTCTACGACGGCCAGGCCGGCGGGGCGGGATTCGCCGAGCGCGGGTTCGCCCAACTGCGCCAGTGGCTTACGGCGACCTTGTCGGCCATCGAGTCGTGCGGCTGCGCGGCGGGCTGCCCCTCCTGCGTCCAATCACCCAAGTGCGGCAACGGGAACCACCCACTGGACAAGGCGGCAGCGGCGCGCCTGCTCACCGCCGTACTCGCCGAACTGTCCGCTGGTGCGGACGCGCTGCTCGATTCGTGACAGCGCAGAGCCGGACATGTGACCAATTGTCGACCTTGCCAGCGCACACGCTGGGAGGGCTGGGAGAACTCCCAGTGGAATGACGCCGCTTCACCCCTGCCGAATAAAGAGGAATAGATTCATGTTAACTAGACTATTGCCACTTCATCGTTTGTCGACATGCGCATTCCGCCCTTTTAGATATCCCGGGTCCACGCGGGCATTTCCCTGAGTCCGCTTTTAAACCTGCCAGTTAAGTTTCCGATTTCCGCCACTGGAAGCGACGTGGGGCCGACTGTGTATCGAACTCCATCACTCTTCAACCGGTCCGGCCCGTGCGCTCGCTCGAACGATCCGATCGCCGTACAGACCTATTGGTACATTCCTTTCCACAGCCACCGTCGCGTCCCACTCCACCGCCTCGCAAACACGGATTCGCGCACCCATCCGCCGTGCCACCTGGTCCGCGTCAGCACATGCGATGTCGACGCCATCGACCAAGGCTCCCGCCGCGGTCAGCGCTGCCGAATCGGCGGCCGCCTGCGCCCGATGCCGCGCCACCACCACGGCCCCCACCTGCGCGATCAAGAGCGTCACCCCGATCAGGGCTACGAGCGCCAAGCAAGCGAACACGGTGGCCAGCCCCTGTTCGTCGCTTACCCGAACCCGCAGCATGCGAGGGACACGCCGCGGGCTGCGCTCGCTGATCCGAACCCGCTCAGCGTTTCCTGTCATGTCTCGCTCCGGGCAGCGTCGCGAACCGGAATCCGACCCCACCGCACATAACGCTCCGGCGGTGGCGGTTGGTGTGTGAACACCACCCCCAAGGTCGAACCGTGGCCACCGTGTACGGCGTAGCCAGCCGACCCGCGGAGCTTCCGCAAACGCCGCCGACCGTGCACTCCCTTCGGTGCGCCACCCTGCACCGGAGTGACGGGCACCGACGCCCACGAGAAGCCAGACCACCATCAGCACCGCCTTCATTCGGTGGCTCCGGGCTCGAGGGTCGCGACCGCCTCCGCGCGGAGGGTGAGCAGCGGCAGAAGCGGGGTCCGCGCGGAAACCACGGCGATCACACGAGTGCCCTCGGTGCGGAGTGCGATGTCGGCCGACGGCGGGGCGATGCGCTCCGCCGCCGGGCGGGCGTTCGCGTGATCGCCCCGTGCGGCGAGGCGGGCGGCCTCGCCGGCGGCATCGACACAGCGGACCTGGGTCGATGCCGCCAGCAGAGCCCCGAGACAGAGCACGACGGTAGCGACGACCGAGGTCAATGCGAGCGCGGCCTCGATCGTCACCCCTCCCCGATCGTCGCCGAGCCACGGTGTGGCGACAGCTACACCGATGTGTTCAGTGCCCGGTCGATGATCTTCGTCAGCGCGTTCACGATGCTGTCGCCCGTCACCACCCCGTACAGCACGGCGCCGAATGCCGCCGCCGCGATCGTGCCGATCGCGTACTCCGCCGTGCTCATGCCGTCCTCCGCGACCATCGCCCGCAGCGCCCGCGCACGCAGGCTCATATATACAGCCCGCACCCTGCGGCCCACGGACTTCACAACCCCCTGGATACGCACCCGATTCCTCCTTTCCGGCCCGTGCGGCCGGTCCGCACGAGCACGCTTCCTCCGAGGCAGTGCGCGGCGCTGACGTCCGAGCACGGTCTCTTTCGCTTCGGTCCACAACGAACCGCCGACGGGTGGCGATCAGCGGCAGCGACGGGTTCGATGCGCGACCGAACGCCGGATACGGCTCAGCGCGCAAAGCAGCCACCGAAGCGCCGAGTGCGCGGCACACCGCCGAGCTGCCGGGCCATAGGCGGACCGACCGGCCCCGCGACGGCTTTCCCGACCGGTGGCGCCCGCGACGGTGTGGGGGCACCGAGCCCCCCACCTGACCCGCTCTCGTGAACGACGTGGGCGCGCCCGTCCGCCGTTCTCCCGATGCGATTCGAGGGGGGTCCGCGAGCGCGGGCCGCCCGGTCACGGTCCGCCGAACCTGCGCGAAAACCCCGCGTGAACGCTTCGGTGCGGACACCATGGGCGGCGTGGCCACTGCCCGGTGCGGGGTTACAGCAGCCCACCGCCTAGGACTCGGCCCGCCAAGCCGATGACCACCGGCACTATGCCGAGGCAGACGAAGGCCGGGAGGAAGCACAGCCCCAAGGGGCCGCCGATCAGGACGCCCGCGCGTTCCGCTTTCGCGGCCGCGATGTCTTCCACCGCGGCCCTGCGCTGCTCGGCCAGTTCCATGACCGCTGCCGCCAGCGACGATCCGGACCGCGCCGAACGGCGCGCCATCCGGGCCAGCGACTCGATCTCGTCGGCTCCTGGGCGCCCGTTCGCATCCCGCGCCACTTGGTGCCAGGCCGTGGCCGCGTCGGCACCTAGCGCGAGCAGGTCCGCCGCCCGTCGCAGTGCTTCGCCGAGTGGTTCCGGCGCCTCCGGCGCTACGGCGCGCGCCGCCCCTGCCATGGGAAGCCCAGCACGCAGGCAGGCGGCCAGCAGGTCGAGCACCGAGGCGACAGCCAGCGGATCGGTCTCCCGGTTCAGCCGGCGCGGCGTCTCGGCCGGTGCGTTGCGCGTCCGGCCGAGGGCATACAACCGCCTGCTCACGGCCACTCGTCCCGGCAGCGAGGCGAGTGCGGCCGCCAGCAGCAGCAACGGCAGTACTGCCCCAGAAGTGAACGCCATCATCAGCCTTCCTCAGCGATCCTGTTGTGCGACGACCTCGTGCACGCCCCACAGTCAGGCCATGCGACGGCACACCACGCGTCACCTGCGGGCCGTCGCCGAAGAGCGGACCGATGAGGCTGACCCGTCGTCGCTCGGCAGCGCGACCGTAGATTCGGCCGGTCTGCGGGTAGCCAGGGTCGAACGCGCCGTCGAGGTGGTGCGCATCCGCCATGCGCTGCAGTCCGATTGGATCGCGCGCAAACCGCCTCTCCCCGCCGATCGCAACCGGCTTCGAGTTCGACAACTGCTTCGACCGGCCGCGACCAGCCATCGAAGAAGACTTCATATCAGCACCTTTCGGGTGATGGCATCGGTCCACAGCAGGCCCGCGCAGGCCAAGCCCGCGCCGACCGGCAACAGCACCGCCCCCGCGGACGAGGCGAACAGGACGTGCAGCGGCGCGGCGCCCATCATTTGGCCGAGGGCGATGCCGAGGAGCGGCAGACACGCCAGGACACCGGCGGTGGCCCGTGCGCCGGCCAGCGCGGCGGTGGTGCGGCCGTGGAATCGGATGCGTCCCGCGAGATCCGTTCGGGCCGCGGACAGCAACTCGGCCAGCGCCAAGCCGTGCTGCTCGGCCACCTGCCACGCGCCGGCGACCCGGGCGAGTTCCGCGGCGATCGGGGAATCCGGCCTGCGCAGACCCTCGGCCGCCGAGCCACCGAGTCGGCTGCGGGCGGCGCCAACGCTGAACGCGCGGGACGACTCGCCCCACACCTCACGTGCGGCGGCCTCGGCGGCGGCGCTCGGATGCGCCCCCACCCGCAATTCCGCGATCACAGCCTCCAAGGCATCGAGTAGGTACCCTTGCTCGGCTTTCCCGCGCCGGTCCCGTACCGCCCGGCGAGCCCGTAGCCCGACGGTTCCGGCGACCAAGCCGGCCGCGAGGAAAGGACCCGTACCGAAGACGGCGAGCACGATCACCACGCCCACGCAGGCACAGGCTCGGAACAGCGTGCCGCGCTTCGGTATTCGATACTCGACGCGCGCGGTGAACAGCTGTCCGAACCGGCGCTGCGACCGGGGCGCCGGAACCAGGACCAAGGCCAGCGCGAGACACACCACCGCGCCACTCAACGGTCGAGCCGTTCGGCGAGCAGGCTGGACAGGTCCGCGGCGGCGGGGGCCGCACCCGTGGTATGCCAGGCGGGCGTGATCCGCACGCCCGCATCGCCGGTGCGGTGCACGAGGCCGACCTCGCGCAGCCCCCGCGAGCCGTCGGATCGGCGGTGCACGTGCAGGACGACCTGCACCGCGGCGGCGAGTTGACTATGCAAAGCCGCTCGATCCATGCCGCCCAGAGCGGCGAGGGCTTCCAGCCGGGCGGGGACTTCTTGCGGTGAGTTGGCGTGCACGGTGCCCGCCCCGCCGTCGTGTCCGGTGTTCAACGCGGTCAGCAGGTCGACCACCTCGGCGCCCCTGACCTCGCCCACCACGATCCGGTCCGGCCGCATGCGCAGCGCTTGACGGACCAGGTCACGGACGGTGACCTCGCCGACGCCCTCCACATTCGCGGTCCTGGCCACCAGCCGGACCACGTGGGGATGCGGTGGCGCGAGCTCCGCCGCGTCCTCGACGCAAACGATCCGCTCGGACGGGCCCACCGTGGCGAGCAGGGCCGACAGCAGCGTCGTCTTCCCGGCTCCGGTGCCGCCGACGACCAGGAACGCCAGCCTCGCTCGGATGATTCGTTCCAGCAGGAGTTTCGCGTCGGCGGGCACCGAGCCCGCCACGGCGAGCGCGGACAGCCCCTGGGTGGCCGGACGGAGTACCCGCAACGACAGACAAGTGCCGCCGTGCGCGACCGGCGCGAGGACCGCGTGCAAGCGGACCCCGAACGAATCCCCTGATGCCGCAGCCATTCCGGACAGCCGACCGTCCACCCATGGTTGTGCGTCGTCGAGTCGGCGGCCCGCCGACAGTGCCAGGCGCTGCGCCAGCCGCCGGACCGCGGCCTCATCGGAGAAGGTGATCGAGGTCTTCTCCAGACCGTGCCCGCGATCGATCCACACCGCGTCCGGACCGGTTACCAGGACGTCGGCCACTCGCGGATCGTGCAGCAGCGGTTCGAGTACGCCCGCGCCGGTGAGTTCGGTCTGCAGCAGTCGCAGAGCCCGCAGCAGGTCGGTGTCACCGAGCACCCCGCCCGCTTCGGCCCGGATCGCGGCGGCGACCTGAGCCGGATCCGGGTCGCCGGTCTCGCTCGCCAGGCGCTCCCGCACCCGGTCCAGCAGCTCGCTGGTCAGTATCGCGCTCATCGCCCCCTCCTCACCGCCGTTGTCCCGGTGGTGCACTCAGCACGCCGAGGACGGCGTCGGCCGCATCGCGCAGCGGCCCGCGGCGGCCTACCGACATCCCGCCACGCTCCAACCGATGCGCGAGACCGGACTGGGCGCGGACGGCGGCGAGCAGCGGGAGATCGAGCACTTCGGCGACCTCGGCTCCGCGCAGGCCGCCGGGCGCCGGACCGCGAACGATCAATCCCTGGTTCGGGTTTCGCCGCGCGATATGGGCGGACACCGCTTCGGCGGCGGCGACCGCGCGCAGCCGCGCCGGAACGACCAGAACCACGAGGTCCGCGGAGTCGAGCATCTGGTCGGCATGCGGCCCGCGCTCACCGGAAATATCGCAAACTATGAAATCGCCTGCGACACGGCCCGCTTCGATGACAGCGCGGACCGCGGGCGCGCCGAGCTCACGTGGCAATCGTCCCGCACCGCAGCGCCCACAGGACAGCACCGCGAGCCCGGGCGCCGCGACGGGTAGGGCGCCGTGCAGCGCGGTCGCGGAGACGCGCCCGTCCTCCACCACCAAGTCGGGCCAGCGCAGTCCCGCCGCGTTCTCGGCACCGAGCAGCAGGTCGAGACCACCCGCGAAGGGTGCGCCATCGATTAGCAAGGTCTCGCGCCGGAACCCCTCCGCGGCGGCGCGCAGCGCGACCGCGACGGCGAGGGTGGACGCGCCGGCCCCGCCGCCCGCGCCGACGACGGCGAGCACCACGCCGTCCCCCGCACGCTGCTCGCCGTATTCAGCAAACATCTCGATGAGCCCCACCGCCGCGCCGGGCAAGGCGATAGCCCGCTCCGCGCCGACCGCGGCGGCGGCCTGCCAGTCGAGCAAACCTGGCTCACCATCGGTTACCACCACGACGCCGGCGCGGCGCAGGTAGCCCGCGGCGGCCGCCTCGCGCGCCGTATCGGTGTCCAGGATCACCAGTGGAGCGCCGGTCCAGGCATGTCGGCCGACGAGTCGCGTCCGCTCATCGAGTGGCCGTTCGGCGGCCGCCGCGATACGCCGGACTTCGTCGCGCAGACGGTCGTCATCGATGAGCACAAGGGCGGGCGCCGGCCCGCTCGGCTCCGATGCATCGAGGTTCATGCAGGTCAGCGTCGCGGACCCGGAGCAGGGACAGAAGGGGCGATATGCCGAATGTGGACAACTCCGGGGTTGTGGACAGCTATCCGAACCGGATGCCGTACCGCACTGTCCCTGAAATAGAGGACGGCCCCAGCCGGGGGGGGAGGAGGCTGGGGCCGTCGGGGTTCAGCCCCGGGGGGTCGGGCTGAACGCGCCTGGACCATGTCCAGGTGCCAGCAATACTACACCTAAGCCCCGGCCACCACGCAAGTCTGCCGACGGACATCTTTGTGGCCGTCGTGGCTTCGGCGTCTGCGGGGCAAACTTCGTCGCCGCACCGGCCACAGCGCGCCACGGCGGGGAACACGCGTGCCGACCAGCGGCATCCGTGGTGCAGCCGCCGCACATCTGCGGCCGATCGAAGGCAGGACGGCCACACAACAGGCGCGGTGGCCGGAAAGCGCTGCCCACAACCCGCGGTCGAACCGAACACGGGACACAGCAGCCGCACCACACCTGACGCCTGACCGAGCGGAGACCATACCGCCGCCTATCCTGGTCGAGTGGACAAGTCAGCCACCGCAGGTGGACGCGTCGCGGCCTTCTTCGATCTGGACAAGACCGTGATCGCGAAGTCGAGCACGTTCGTATTCAGCAAGCCCTTCTACGCGCAGGGGCTTTTGAACCGCCGCGCCGTCCTGGAAAGCAGTTACGCCCACTTCCTGTTCCTGCTGTCGGGAGCCGATCACGATCAGATGGAACGGATGCGCGCCCACCTGACCAGCATGTGCGCGGGCTGGGACGTCGAGCAGGTGAAATCCATTGTGGCAGAGACGTTGCACGAGTTGGTCGATCCGCTGATCTACGCGGAGGCTGCCGACTTGATCGCCGACCACAAGATCCGGGGGCACGACGTGGTGATCGTCTCGGCCTCCGGCGAGGAGATCGTCGGCCCGATCGCCGAAGCGCTCGGCGCCTCACATACCGCCGCCACCAAGATGGTCGTGGCGGACGGAAAGTACACCGGCGAGGTCGAGTTCTACTGCTACGGCGAGGGCAAGGTCGCCGCCATCGAGAAACTCGCCGCAGACGAGGGGTACGACCTGTCCCGCTGCTACGCCTACTCCGACTCGATCACCGACCTGCCGCTGCTCGGCGCGGTGGGCCACCCCACTGCGGTCAATCCGGATCGCAATCTGCGCCGTGAGGCCACCGCGCGGGGCTGGCCGATCCTGACCTTCTCCAACCCGGTATCGCTGTGGGCGCGCTTCCAAGCGCCGTCCTCGACGACGCTCGCGGCCACCGCGGCGGTCGGCTTGAGCGCGGTCGTGGCCGGCGCGATCAGCTACCGGATGCTGCGCCGCCGACGCTGAGATCGGACGCTCTAGCAGCCCGTCCCAACTGGGTCGCCAGCGGCTTGCCGTTAACTCAGCCAACTTGACCGATGGGGCTGCGGACCAGGCATTTAACCACGAAACGCCGAGAAAAACGCCGATTATTCAATGTTCTCGCATCCCTTGATGTGAGTGCAGTCACAGTGTAGAAAGGTAACTACGGAAGGACGGAAGGCCAAGGCAGCACCGGAAGAGAAGGCACTGTCTCCCGACCCTTCTTCCCAGCACGGGCACCAGGCACCCACGCGGAGCGCGCCGCGACAAGGGCAGAAGCGTTGTGGGCCTGCGAAATTCGGATAGTCGACGGCGAAGGCCTCGCACAGGTTGCGGGGATGAACCGGCCGATATCCGGATTGTCGCCGAGGCCGCAGAACACAACCCACCTAGCACGCTTGGTAACCGGGTAGTCCGTGCTAGCGGGCGGTGAGGTCGAAAGACAACGCCGCCCGCTTTGACGTGTACGGGGGTTATCCCGCCGCCGAGTCTGCGATCGACGTGGCCTCGCGCGCGCCATCCTCGAACGCCCCGCAACAGAAGATCACCCAGCCGCCGACCGCCTCCGCCTCCCCGGTTCCGAATCCCGCGGCCGCGTCCAGATACGCCTGACGCCTGCGCAACCAGAACACCTCCGGTACGCCGAGGCTGTGCGGATCCAGCCCACTCGACACCGCAACCAGCCGGGAGGCCGCCCGCGCGACTACGCCATCGGCCGTGCCGAACGGCCGCAGCGCCAATAGCTCACCGTGTACTACGGCGGCGAGCACCGGCGCGGGCGCTCGCGAACCGAGCACCGTCTGCGCCAGCAGATCCAGCCGCTGCGCGACGCCGGAGTCGCCGCGCGGCCTGCCGAGCGCCTCTTGCTCCGGGATCAGATCGGCCGCGGCGAGCAGATGCAGCCGCGCCAGCGCCTGCAGCGGGGCACGCTGCCAGGTGCCCACCAGATTCCGCAGCGCGTCGCCGTCCAACGCCTGCCCGACGCGCAGCGAGCCGGCCAGGATCGGGTCCACCACCCGGCCGTCGGCGGGAATGTCCGTGCTGCCGCCGTCGATGGCCGCCGAGGACCGGGCCGCACGCACCGCCGCCTCGGCCGCCGTGGTGGGCCACCCACGCCGGTTCGCCTTGTGCCGGTGCACCTCGGCGAGCGCGTCGCGGGCGCGGTCGGCCGCGTCCCGGACACCGGGAAGATCGACGAGGGGCTGTAGCGGATCGGTCACGGCATACGAGGCTACTTGCGCTCGCGCGGACCGATCCGCGCGCCCGGCTCGCTATCCGGCCAGCAGATCGCGTCCCGGTATCGCGTCGAGCAGCTTGCGCGTGTACTCCTGCCGGGGATCGTCGAACACCTCGTCGGTCGTCGCCGCCTCTACAACCTTGCCGCGCTGCATGACGAGCACGTCGTCGGCGATCTGCCGCACCACGGCCAGATCGTGGGTGATGAACAGATACGCCAGCCCGAGCTCGGCTTGCAGCTCGTTGAGCAGGCGGAGGATCTGGGCCTGCACCAGCACGTCGAGCGCGGACACCGCCTCGTCGCACACCACCACTTCGGGCCGGAGGGCGAGTGCCCGCGCGACCGCCACGCGCTGACGCTGCCCACCGGACAGCTCGTTGGGGTAGCGCCGCAGCACACCGGCAGGCAGCGCGACCTTGTCGAGCAGTTCCCGCACGGTCGCCTCCCTTTCCTCGGCGGTACCGATCCGGTGGGTGCGCAAGGGCTCCTCGATGGTGCGGTAGATCGTGTACATCGGGTCGAGCGAGCCGTAGGGATCCTGGAAGATCGGCTGCACCCGGCGGCGGAAGGCGAAGGATTCCTTACGATCCAGGGTGGTCACGTCCTTGCCGTCGAATGTGACGGCGCCGGAGGTGGGCGCGTGCAGTCCGAGGACCATCTGCGCCACCGTGGTCTTGCCCGAGCCGGATTCGCCGACGATCGCCGTGGTCGACCCGCGCCGCAGCCGGAACGACACATCGTCCACCGCGACGAACTCGGTCGACTTCCACGGCGTGCGATCGCGAATGTGGAACGTCTTCGTCAGCTGCTCGGCTACCAGCACGTCGTCCGGCACCACCGTGTCGGCTGCCGCCACCTGCACGGCTTGCGCGTGGATCTCGGCCCGACGCCGCACCGCCGACCGCCGCTGCGCGGCCAGCGACGGCGCCGAACTCACCAGCCGTTTGGTGTACAGGTGCTGCGGATCACGCAGAATCCGCAAAGCGGGCCCGGACTCCACGACACGGCCGCGATACATCACCACCAGGTGTTCGGCACGCTCCGCCGCCAAACCCAAGTCATGGGTGATCAGCAGCACCGCGGTGCCGAGCTCGGCGGTGAGCCGCTCGAGATGGTCGAGGATCTGCCGCTGCACGGTCACGTCGAGCGCCGAGGTCGGCTCGTCGGCGATGAGCAGTTGGGGCCGGCAGGACAGGCCGATCGCGATCAACGCACGCTGGCGCATGCCGCCGGAGAACTCGTGCGGATACTGGTTCACCCGGCGTTCGGCGTCGGGCATGCCCGCTTCCTCGAGCAGCTCCACCGCTCGCTTCTCGGCGGCTTTGCCCTTCGCGATTCCGTTGGCTTCGAGCGTCTCGCGGATCTGGAAGCCGATTTTCCACACCGGATTCAAATTCGACATCGGGTCCTGCGGGACCAGGCCGATGCCGCTGCCGCGGACCGCGACGATCTCTTGTTTCGAGGCCGCCGTGAGTTCCTTGCCGTCGAACCTGATCGAACCGGAGGTGACCCGGCCCGTGCCGGGCAGCAAGTCGATGATCGCGTGCGCGGTGGTCGACTTTCCCGAGCCCGATTCCCCGACGATGGCCACGGTCTGCCCCGGATAGACCGACAGGCTCACGTCCCGGACCGCGGGCACCGGCTTGCCGTCGGCGGTGAAGCTCACGTTCAGATCGGTGATCTCCAGCAGCGGTCGGCCGGCCTCGCTCATCGCTTCCTCGCCTTCGGATCGAGGGCGTCGCGCACGGCGTCGCCCAGCATGATGAAGCTCAGCACGGTAAGCGCCAGCGCCGTCGCCGGATAGAACAGGATGGCGGAGGTGCGGATCTCCTTCTGCCCCGTGGCGATGTCCGCGCCCCAGGACACCACGGTGCGCGGGAGACCGACGCCGAGATAGGACAGCGTCGCCTCGGTGACGATGAAGACGCCCAGCCACAGCGTGGTCACCACGATCAGCGGTCCCGCCGCGTTGGGCAACACGTGGCGCACAAGCGTCTGCGGTCGGGAGACGCCCAATGCTTTCGCGGCCGTGACGTAGTCGCTGTTCTTCGCTTGGATCACGGCGCTACGGGCGATTCGCGCCGCCTGCGGCCAGGTGAACGAGGCGAGGATGACGATAACGGTCCAGATCGTCCTTGCGTCCAGCAGCTGCATGATCACGATGGCGGCCAGCATCAACGGAATCGCGTAGAAGACCTCCGCGACCCGCGAGACGATCGAGTCCAACGGTCCGCCGTAGAAGCCCGCCAGCGCGCCGAGCGTTCCCCCGATCAGCACGAACAGCAGCGTCGCGCCGACTCCGGCGAGCACGGAAGCCCGCGCTCCGTAGACGGTGCGGGCGTAGATGTCGCACCCCTGCTTGTCGAAACCGAACGGGTGCCCCGCGCCGCGCGGGTCCATGCTGAAGTCGCCGTTGCAGTACCGCGGGTCCTGATCGGTGAACAGCCCCGGCCAGATCACCACGATCAGCACGAACACGATCAGCACCGTCGCGACGATGAAGATCGGGTTGCGCCGCAGCTGCCGCCACGCGTCGCGCCAGATGCTGGTCGGCGCGCCCGCATCCAGCACGGCGTCGGTGGCGAGCACCTCGACGTCGTCGGGTGGCGCGACGAAATGCTCCTGGCCGCGACGCGGACTCGCGGCCTCGGTGCGGTCAGGCATAGCGGATCCTCGGGTCGAGCGCGGCGTAGAGCAGGTCCACGAGCAGATTGGTGAGCAGGAAGATGACGATCAGCACCGTGACGAAGGAGACGACGGTCGGCGGCTCCCCCCTGGTGATGGCCTGGTAGAGCGTGCCGCCCACGCCGGGAATGTTGAAGATGCCCTCGGTGACGATCGCGCCGCCCATCAGGGCGCCCAGATCCGCGCCGACGAACGTGACCACCGGAATCATCGAGTTGCGCAGGATGTGCACGGTCACCACGCGTGGCCTGCGCAGGCCTTTGGCGGTCGCGGTGCGTACGTAGTCGGCGGACATGTTCTCCGCCACCGAATTCCGGGTCAAGCGCAGGACGTAGGCGAACGACAGCGAGCCGAGCACGATCGCGGGCACCAGCAGTTCGCCGACGGTCACCTTCCCGGAGACCGTCACGGGCGCGATGCCCCACTTCACGCCGAGCAGGAATTGGGCGAGGAAGCCCACCACGAAGACCGGGACCGCGATCACGACCAGGCTGATCACGAGCATCGCGGAGTCGAACAGCTTGCCTTTGCGCAGTCCGGCGATCAGGCCGAACAGCACGCCGAAGACCGACTCGATCAGCACCGCCATGAAGGCCAACTTGATCGTGATCGGGAACGCGCGCGCGAGTTCGTCCCGCACCGGCCTGCCGGAGAAGGCCGTGCCGAAGTCCAGCGTGACGATGCCCTTCAGATACAGCAGGTACTGCACGAGGAACGGCTCGTCGAGGTGGTAGCGCGCCCGCAGTTGCGCCTCCACCGCGGGCGTCATCGGCTTGTCACCGGCCAGCGCGTGGATCGGGTCGCCCGGGACGAGGAACACCAGGGCGTAGACGAGCAGGGTCGCACCGAGGAACACGGGGATCATCTGAAGCAGACGCCGCCCGACATACCAGGCCATTTCGCCTCCTGAACAGGACCGCCGAGCGTCACCCGGACACCCGGCGGCCGGCGGCTACTTCTCGATGTTCTCGAAGTCGAACAGTCCGTTCCAGGCGAGTTCGGCCTTGCGCACCCGGTCGGAGCGGCCCGCGGCGGCCACATAGTCGAACACCGGGACGTCGGCCAGGTCCTTGATCAGCAGGGCCTGGGCCTGCGCGATGATCTTGTAGGACTCGTCCTGGCTCGGCGCGGCCAAGGCGGCATCGAGCAGGCGGTCGAATTCCGGGTTCTTGTAGTCGACGTTGTTGGTGTCGGAGTAGCTGTAGTACTGCGAAGTGAGGAACTGCAGCATGGTTGGGTAGTCACCCTGCCAGCCGTAGCGGAAGGCCTTGTTGATGGTGCGCGCGTTCACTTCGTCGCGGATGTTCTTGAACGTCGGGTACGGCACGCCGATGGCGTCGATGCCGAGGGTGTTCTTGACGCTGTTGGCCACCGCCTCCACCCAGGCCTGGTGGCCGCCGTCGGAGTTGTAGGCGATCTCGTAGCGGCCCGACCACGGCGAGATCGCGTCGGCCTGTGCCCAGACCTTCTTGGCCTCGTCGGGGTTGTACTTCAGCACCTCCGAGCCGGGCAGGTTCGGTTCGAAGCCGGGCAGCGTGCTCGCGGTGAAGTCGCGCGCCGGGATCCGGGTGCCGTGGAAGATGTTCTGCGCGATCTGTTCCCGGTTGATCGCCATCGAGATCGCCCGGCGTCGCAACAGCCCTTCCTGGCCGGCGAAGTGCGCGACGTTGGACTGGATGCCGATGTGCTGGTTCTGGGCGGTCGGCTCGGTGATCGCGCGGTCACCGAGATCCCGTTCGTAGGAGGTGAGCGCGCTGTCGGGCACGGTGTCGAGCGCGTCCAGGTTGCCCGCTTGCAGGTCCGCGTAGGCGGTGTCGAAGGACTGATACATCACGAAGCGAAGCCCTTTGTTCTTGGCCGGGCGGCCGCCGGGGTAGTCCGGGTTGGGCGCCAGATCGATCTTGACGTTGTGCTCCCACGCCCCGGCCCGGGCGAACTTGTAGGGGCCGTTGCCGATCGGGTTCTCTCCGAACGCTTTCATGTCCTTGAACGCGGCCTCCGGCAGCGGATAGAACGGCGCGTACCCGAGTTCGGTCTCGAAATCGATCGAGGGCGCCTTCAGCTCGATGGTGAAGGTGCGGTCGTCGATCACCTTCAAGCCCGACATCGTCTGTGCCGTAGGCTTTTCCGCGGACACCTCGTCGAAACCGACGATGGGACTGAACACATAGCTCTGCAACTGGGCGTTGGTGCCGAGCGCGCCGTAGTTCCAGGCGTCGACGAACGACTTCGCCGTCACCGGGGTGCCGTCGGTAAACTTCCAGCCGGGTTTGATGGTCACCCGGTAGCTCTTCCGATCCGTGGTCTGGATCGACTCCGCCATCTCGTCGTGCGCCTTGCCGCTCCCGTCGTAGTACTTCAGGCCCGCGAACAGCCGGTCGACCACACGACCGCCCATATTCTCGTTGGTGTTGGTAGGCACCAGCGGATTCTGCGGCTCGCCACCGTTGACCGTGACGATGTCGGCGTCGGCGCCGTCGCCCGAGGAACATGCGGACAGCCCGAGGCTCGTGGCCAGTACGACCGCCGCGGTCAGCGCCATCGCTCTGTGGAATTTCAACGCGTCCTCCCGGTGCGAGAAGGGGGTGGCCGATCGGCACCCGCAGGAGGCCCGCCAGCGCAGGCCGACGCGATCCCCCTGTGTGGTTGGCAGAGTAACCACCGGCGCGGGCACTGTCACCTGATTGATCCGAGTTCGTTGTACTTGTTACCGATCCGGCAACATCGCCGAAACACCCCGAATTTCGTGCGGAAACGGCCGCGCGGCCGGAACAACGCGTTCGCCGAGGTGACCGCCGCGGGGAGCAGGCGCGCGGCGGCGTGACCCGGGCGAAACCCGATCGACACACCGCACGCGGCATGGGTCACAGTTGATTACTGTCGAACTCGGCCGCGTCGAATCGTGCGCTCAGGCTACGTGGAAAGAAGAGACGAGATGACCGAAACCAGCGCCGAACACAGGGACTCGTATCCGCCGAACGCGGAGTTCGCCGCCCAGGCGAACGCCGACGCCGGACTCTACGAGCGGGCGGCGGCCGATCGCGACGCGTTCTGGGCCGAACAGGCCGGGCGGCTGCACTGGCACGAACCGTTCACCCAGGTGCTGGACTGGAGCGAGGCTCCGGTGGCGAAATGGTTCGTCGGCGGCAAGCTCAACGTCGCCTACAACTGCGTGGACCGCCACGTCCT
>NZ_JBSGEZ010000019.1:0-103832 GCF_053603155.1 Nocardia sp. NPDC004260
CCTGTTCAACGTCGCGCCGCAGCTGACCGAAGCGGTCAAGACGCACAAGGGCTGATCGGGCTCTCGCCGTCGAACGGCCCCGGACCTCGTGTCCGGGGCCGTTCGCGTTCCGGGGCGCATCTCGGGTCGCGTATTGTGGCCCATCGGAAAAGATCGGCGCGAAATTCGTGCGAACTCTCAAGGCCACTCGCGCGAAATTCGTGACCGAGGCGAAAGAAATTATGGCGCAGGCGATTTCGCGTCGAAATCGCAGGTCACGGACGTACACTCGGCCGGTGAGCATCCCAACGGAACCGATCGGTAGCATCCCTCGACCTCACGATCTGTTGGCCGCCATGGCCGATGAATCCGGCGACGCCACCGCGCTCGCCGAACTCCAGCGCAGCGCGGTCGCCGAGACCGTGCGCAAGCTGGAAGAACTCGGCTCTCCCGTCGTCACCGACGGCGAGCAGTCCAAGCCGAGCTTCGCCACCTATCCGATTGTCGGGCTGGATAATCTGGCCCCAGACGGGGCGATCATCCCGTTCGCCGACGGACACCACAGACAGCTGCCCCGGCTGGCCTCCGGTCCGTTCCGCTATGCCGCGCACGCGGCGGACTATCTGCGCGACGCGCAGCAGCACGCCACCGTTCCGGTGAAGCAGGCCGTGATCGCGCCGTCGGCGCTGAGCCTGCTGTATCCGGCCGACGGGATCGAGGGTTATCCGCGCGAGCAGTTCCTCGCCGACCTCGCCGACGCGGCGGAGGCCGACATCCGCGGCTGCCTGGATGCGGGTGCGCACCTGGTGCAGCTCGACTTCACCGAGGGGCGGCTGTCGCTCAAGCTGGATCCGAGCGGCGGCGTGCTCGACCAGTTCATCGAGCTGAACAACACAGTGCTCGACCGGTTCTCGGACGAGGAGCGAGCCAGAATCGGCGTGCACACCTGCCCGGGCGGCGACCAGGACTCCACGCACAGCCTGGACGTGGACTACGTCGAATTGCTGCCGAAGCTGCTGCAACTGCGGGTGGGCGCGTTCTATCTCCAGTTCGCGAGCGAGCCGGATCCGGAGAAGGTGCTCGCAGTGGTCGCCGAGCACCTGCCCGCCGAGGCGCGGGTGTTCATCGGTGTCACCGACCCGATCGACCCGCAGGTCGAGACACCCGAACAGGTCCGCGACCGGGTGCTGCTCGCCGCTCGTTTCCTGCCCGTCGATCGGTTGGGCACCTGCGACGACTGCGGCTTCGCACCGTTCGCCGACGACACCTCCACCTCGCGGGAGACCGCGTTCGCCAAGATCCGCGCGCGCATCGAGGGCACGGCTCTGGCGTCGACGGAACTGGGCGTCTGACCCTGGGGCGACTCGTGCGACCGGCCCCGGTTGGACCGGGGCCGGTTCCGTCCGGCGAGAAGTCGGATTGCGGTTGCCGGAGGGTTCGGCGCAGATGCGCAGCAGGGTCGTTGCGCCGTAGGGGAGCCCCTTGCCGATCTCGCTCTTTCGCCGGAAAGGATTCGATGGACGCAATGGAGCAGCCCCGCTCCGGCCGTGTGGTGGGCGGTGCGGGGCCAGTCGTTTCCCGTTAGTGGGTGCGAGTTCTCGTCAGGCGGGGCGGTCGAATTCGCCGACCTGCACGCTTGTGGTGAAGGCGTCCCACTCACCTGGTGCGAACACCAATGCTGGGCCGGTCGGGTTCTTGCTGTCCCGCACGCCGATCATGCCGCTGTGGAGCCATGCCACTTCGACGCATTGCGAACCACTCTCGCTGCGGCGGCTCTTGAACCATTTCGCCCCGGATAGGTCACTGTCCACCGCTCGTAACTCCTTGCCACCCGCCGAAGCAGGTCTCGCGATTCCACTTCGTGGCCGCGAGGGGCGTTGTCGTCCTGCGAGGCCTGAATCAGCAACGATGCAACGCGGTGAGCAGGGTGTCGAGGATCGGTGAGCGCCGGGCGTCGGCGCGCAGGACCGCCGACACGGGGATGCGCAGCTTGGATTCGGCCAGCCGCAGCACCACCAGCCCCTCGGTCGTGCTCTCCGCGTAGAGCACCGTCCACGCCTCGGGCCGGTTGATCAGCTCCATCGTCGCGGTGTGGTCCGGCGGAATGGGCGGTCCGAAGGTGGGGCCGGTGGGCAGTTCGGCGAACGCGTTGCGAATCACGGTGTGTAGCAACACCTGTTCCTGCTCCGGGGGGAGTAGCAGGGGGTAGGAGGCCAGATCCGCCAGGGTCACCGTGTCCTTCGTGGCCAGCGGATGCGCGCTGGAGGTGGCGATCACCAGATCCTCCACCCACAGCTGCTCGACCACGAGGCCGGGCTGGTCGACTCGGCCGCGGATGAGGGCCAGATCACAGTCGCTGTCCGCCACCGCGGTGATGCGCTGACGGAAGGGTTTGATGACGAACTCGATCTCCGCCTCCGGATGCGCGGCGCGCGCCCCCGCGATGGCCGACAGCGAGCGGGTGGCGAAGGACATGTTCGCGGCCAGCCGGATGCGCGGGCCGACCGTCCGCACGGCGGCGCGGATCGCCGACTCCAGACTCAGCATTTGTTTCGCAAGGGGAAGTAGCCGTGCGGTGGCGTCGGTGGGCACGACCGAGCGGGTCGAGCGCTCGAACAGTTGCACACCGAGGTCGCGTTCGAGCCGGGAGATCTGGTGGCTGATCGCCGACTGCGAGATGAAGCAGCGCGCCGCGGCGCCGCTGAAGCTGAGTTCCTCGCACACCGCGACGAAGTAGGTGAGCTGCCGAAGTTCCACGGCGCCTCCTGATTAATTACGAATCGAGATAAGAGTCATCTTAATTATGCGCCCACACACCTGAAATATCCGCCCTCCGGATCGCGGTTCGTAATGAGAGAAGGAGGCTGTCATGCAGTACGTAGACGCGGGAATCGAAACCGCGGGTGTCGTCATTGTCGGATCGGGGTTCGGCGGGCTCGCCGCCGCCAAGCAACTGGCCAAGTCGGGGGTGGACTATGTGCTGATCTCCAGCACGCCCGAGCATCTGTTCCAACCGCTGTTGTACCAGGTAGCGACCGGTGTGCTCACATCGGAGGAGATCGCGCCGCCGATCGCGGGCATCCTGCGCCGCCATCGCGAGGCCGACGTTCGCCTCGGCACCGTGGTCGGCATCGATCCCGACCGCGCCATCGTCACCTATGAGCACGAGGGCGTTTCGCACCGCATCCGTTACGGCTCGCTGATCGCGGCCACCGGCGCGAGCCAGTCCTACTTCGGCCGCGACGATTTCGCGGAGAAGACCTATTCGCTCAAGACCATCGATGACGCGCGGCGGCTGCGCGCCCAGATCGCGCGCGTCTTCGCCGAAGCCGCGCAGGCCGACGAGCAGACCAGGCGCAAGCTGCTGAGCTTCGTCGTGGTCGGCGCGGGCGCGACCGGCGTCGAGGTGGCCGGTCAGCTGAAGGAGCTGGCGAAACGGTATTACCACCAGGAGGTTTCGGTCACCCTCGTGGAGGGCGCGGGCGAGGTGCTCCCGCCGTTCGGCGGCGGGCTGTCGGAGTACGCGAAGAAGTCGCTGACCGGCAGCGGCGTGGAGGTGCTGCTCGGCACCTTCGTCACCGACATCGAGCACGGCAAGGTCACCGTGAAGAGCGCCGACGGGGTCGAGCACGCGATCGCGGCCGAGACCGTGGTCTGGTCGGCGGGCGTGCAGGCGGGCGGGTTCGCGAAGATCCTGGCCGAGGCCACGGGCGTGGCGACCGACCGGGCCGGCCGACTGCTGATCAACCCCGATCTCACCGTCGGCGGCTACGCCGACATCTACGCCATCGGCGACATGACCTCGCTCAACGGCTACCCCGGGCAATCGCCGGTGGCCATGCAGGAGGGCAGGCACGCCGCCGACATCATCCGCCGCAAGAAGCAGCCCGGCACGCCCTTCACCTACTGGGACAAGGGCAGCATGGCGGTGATCAGCCGGTTCAGCGCCGTGACGAAGCTGAACGACCGCATCACCTTCCGCGGTGTGATCGCCTGGTTCATGTGGCTCGCGGTGCACCTGTTCTACCTGGTCGGTTTCCGCAACCGCTTCGCCGCGGTCGCGTCCTGGCTGGTCGCGTTCATCTTCACCGGGCGCCCCGGTTTCGCCGAGGAGGACACGACCGCGCCGAAGGTACTCGCCGCGGAGAGCCGAGCCGCTTAAATGGCTTCTCGCACCTGAGAATCGCGTCGCGCACGATCGAAAGGCGGCGCGATTCGCGGTGCGCGGTATTCACGCTGCGCGGGATCGGACCGCGATTCGCTCGGTAAACCGCATGTCGGAAGCGGTTTCGGTGCGGGAGGGCGAACGCGGTGGAACCGTTCGGTGAACGCTCGGTGTGACAGCCGTCTCGTTCACCCAACCGGCATCGTGGCGACACTTCGAGGTTGCTGGGGCGCATTGTCGGGCTGGCTTCATCGTGGATATGACTATTTCGTCCGTGCTGACAGCCCCGGCTCGACCGACGGACTCCCGGGAGGGACGGTCGCGTTACTCGCTGGTGGTCTCCTCCGACCTCGATCACCGCGTCGCCGCGCAGCGCCTGCGCTACAACGTGTTCGCCAACGAGCCGGGTTTCCGGATCCCGGATGACGGCAGCGGTTTGGACGCCGTCCATTTCGACGAGCACTGCGACCACATGCTGGTGCGCGACGACGCCAGCGGGGAATTCGTCGGCTGCTACCGGATGCTGCCGCCGGACAAGGTCGCCGCGGCGGGCGGGTACTACACGGCGACGGAATTCGATCTCGCTCAACTGGATCCGGAACGGATGCGGATCGTCGAGATGGGCCGCGCGTGCGTGGTCCCCGACCACCGCAACGGCTCGGTGCTCACCCTCATGTGGGCTGGGATCCTGCACTACATCCAGCTCACCGGCTACGAGTGGGTGATGGGCTGCGTGTCGGTGCCGATGCAGGACACCCCGGCCGACCCGCCCGGAGTGAACGTGCGCGGCGTGCGCGACATGCTGCTCGGGCGGCACGCATCCGACCCGGAGCGCCGGGTGCACCCCTACAACCCGGTGATCGTCGACGGCAAGACCCTCGACGAACTGACCCCGCCGTCGCGTCCGAAGCTGCCCCCGCTGGTGCGCGGTTACCTGCGGCTGGGCGCGGAGATCTGCGGCGAGCCCGCCCACGATCCCGCCTTCGCGGTCGCCGACTTCGTCGTGCTGCTCGGGCTGAACACCATCAACACCCGCTACCTCGATCGCCTACAAGACGCCGCCGCGTCGTTCGACGGGGGACGGTGAGGACAGTGGTCTTCGACGCGCCACCCGCCACGTCCGCCGCGCACGCATGGATGCCGTCGAGTCCCTGCGGTTCCGGCTGCATCGATCCGATCGACCGGGTCGGCCCGGCGCGGGTGGCCGCCCGGCTGGCCGGAGTCGCGGGCCTGCTGCTCAGCTACCCGATCGCGCACGCGGTGACCCCGCGCGGCAAGCGTGCGCCGTTGCAGCGCGGCTACGCGCGCCTGCTGCTCGGTGCCATCGGCCTGCGGTTGCGCGTCGTCGACAACCGACTGACCGCGGACGAGCGTGGTGTCGTCGATGAGGGCGACACCACGCTCGCACCCGCCGGTTTCGGCGCCCCAGGCCGGGGTGTGCTGATCGTCACCGGGCACATCAGCTGGACCGACATCGTCGCCTTGGCCTCGGTGCAGCCGCTCGGCTTCGTGGCCCGCGCCGACATGCTGGACTGGCCGATGATCGGCAAACTCGCCGAGTTGATGCGGGTGATCCCGATCGAACGCGAGAGCCTGCGGCAGTTGCCGGGCGTAGTGGCCGCGGTCGGAGCACGGTTGGCGGCCGGTGAGCGGATCGGCGTCTTCCCCGAGGGCACCACGTGGTGTGGCCGCGCCTACGGCGGCATGCGTCCCGCGTTGCTCCAGGCCGCGGTCGACACCGGCACCCCCGTGCAGCCGGTGCGGTTGCGGTACCTGGACCGGCACGGCGTGCCGTGCACGGTGCCCGCTTTCGTCGGCGTCGACACCTTCGGCTCCTCCGCCGGGCGGGTGCTGCGTTCGCGCGGAATGGTCGCCGAAGTGGTGCTGGAACCGGTGCTGGAACCGGGCCCCGACCGGCGCGAACTGGCCCGCCGCTGCGAGGCGGCCGTTCGCGGCACCGCGTCGCCGCGCCACGAAACCACGGAATGGATCGAGGCGGGGCACACCCGGGTACAGGACCCGTCGGTCGCGGCCGAAGCACCGGAAGTGCGCCGACCTCGCCGCCGCCCGATTCTGCGCGGCCGCCGCACCGCAGCGGTCGCCCGGTAAGCGACTCGACCGATTTCACGAGTGGCACACCACCGAGAGGTCTACTCGCGGTTTGCCACAGCCATGTGCCACTCGCGGACGTGTCTGTTGGGGGGGTCGCGCGTTCACGTGAGCACCGGCGTGGAGGGTGCCCGCACATGAGTCCGGGGCGAGCCGATGTCGACCCGCCCCGGAAGCTGGGGAAGAACTCAGAAGCCGCTTCCCGTCGGCGGCCGCCACCTGTTGTCCCAGCCGTGATCCCAGCCGCGATCCCAGTCGTCGTGGCGGTCGCGGCCGCGGAACCAGTCGTCGTGGCGGCCGCGGTCCCAGTCGTTGTGCCTGCCGCGATTCCAGTCGTCGTGACCGTGGCGGCCGTGGGTCGCGTCGAGCTGGTCGGCGGGTTCGAGCACGATCGGGTCGGCGAGCGCGGGCACCGCGACGGCGGCGACCGGCATCAGGGCGAGTACGGACGCGGCGGCGGCGCGTGCCAGCACACGTCGGGTACGTCCATGGGTGCGTGGGTCCATCGGAACTTCCTCACTATCGATTCGTCCGGGAGGCGACCGCTCGGCCGTCCCGGCCCGGATCCGCTCTCCAAAACGGATCGACGATCAACACGCTGAACAACGTACCGCTATTCAGCGGTACGATCAATAGGTGAAAGCCCTGAGATCCGGCCGGTCACAGGGCGTTCGAACCTGAACAGCGCCGGGGAACGGACTCCGCGCGGGCGCGCGAGCAGGGGGGAATAAGCGGCTGAGGGTGACAGCTATCCTTAACTGGTCATGAAGTCGGCTTTTTCGGGTCCGGTCAACGGTGCTGCGCCCCAGACGGTCTACCTCGATCACGCGGCCACCACACCGATGCTGCCCGCGGCCATCGAGGCGATGACGGCTGCCTTGCGCAGCACGGGCAACGCGTCCTCGTTGCACGGCTCCGGGCGCGCCGCCCGTCGGCTGCTGGAGGAGGCGCGCGAGTCGATCGCGGCCGACCTGGGCGCCCGCCCCTCGGAGGTCATCTTCACCTCCGGCGGCACCGAGAGCGACAACCTGGCGGTGAAGGGCATCTTCTGGGCACGCCGCGACGCCGATCCGCGCCGGAACCGGATCATCACCAGCTCGGTCGAGCACCACGCGGTGATCGACGCGGTGGAGTGGCTGGAGCGGCACGAGGGCGCGGAAGTCACCTGGCTGCCGGTCGACGACGAGGGCGTGGTCGCGGCCGGAGCGCTGCGCGCCGCGCTCGCCGCCCATCCCGACGAGGTCGCGCTGGTCACCGTCATGTGGGCGAACAACGAGGTCGGCACGATCCAGCCGATCGTCGAGCTCGCTTCCGTCGCAGCCGAATTCGGCGTGCCGATGCACAGCGACGCGGTGCAGGCGGCGGCGCATCTGCCCATCGACTTCGCCGCGAGCGGCCTGTCCGCGGCCAGCTTCGCCGGGCACAAGGTCGGCGGCCCGCACGGTATCGGGGTGCTACTGCTCGGCAGGCAGGTGCCGTGCGTGCCGCTGCTGCACGGCGGCGGGCACGAGCGCGACCTGCGGTCGGGCACCTCGGACACGGCGGCCGCGATCGGGCTGGCCGCCGCGCTGCGCCAGACTTCGATCGAACTACACGCCCGGACCGCCGAGCTGGTCGCGTTGCGGGACGCGTTGATCGACGGGATCCGCTCGACGGCGCCCGACGCGGTGCTCAACGGGCCGGCCGGCGAACGGCGGCTACCCGGCAACGTGCACGTCACATTTCCCGGCTGCGAAGGGGATTCGCTGCTGATGCTGCTGGACGCCGCGGGGATCGAGTGCTCGACCGGTTCGGCGTGCACCGCGGGCGTCGCCACGCCCAGTCACGTGCTGATCGCGATGGGTGTCGAGCCCTGGCAGGCGCGCGGATCGCTGCGCTTCTCGCTGGGGCACACTTCGACGCGTGCCGACGTCGACGCAGTACTGAAAGTCTTGCCGCAAGTGGTGGAGCGGGCCAAGGCCGCGGGCCTGGCCGGTGCGAAAGGAGGTGTTTGATGCGGGTACTCGCCGCGATGAGCGGTGGTGTGGATTCGGCCGTGGCGGCGGCGCGTGCCGTCGACGCCGGTCACGAGGTGGTCGGCGTGCATCTGGCGCTGTCGGCGACACCGGGCACGCTGCGCACCGGATCGCGCGGTTGCTGCTCGAAGGAGGACGCCGGTGACGCCCGGCGCGCCGCCGACGTGCTCGGCATCCCGTTCTACGTCTGGGATTTCGCCGACCGCTTCAAGGAAGACGTCATCGACGACTTCGTCGCGGCCTACGCGGCGGGCGAGACGCCGAACCCGTGCCTGCGCTGCAACGAGAAGATCAAGTTCTCCGCCCTGGCCGACCGCGCGGTGGCGCTCGGCTTCGACGCCGTGGTCACCGGGCACTACGCGCGGCTCGAGGACGGTGTGCTGCGCCGCGCCGTCGACGCCGACAAGGACCAGTCCTATGTGCTGGCGGTGCTGACCGCGCAGCAGCTCTCGCGCGCGATGTTCCCGGTGGGCGATACCCCCAAGCCGCAGATCCGCGCCGAGGCCGCCGAGCGCGGGCTCGCCGTCGCGAACAAGCCCGACAGTCACGACATCTGCTTCATCCCCTCCGGCGACACGCGCGCCTTCCTCGGCGCGAAGATCGGCATCCGGCCCGGCGCGGTCATCGACGCCGACGGCCGGGAGCTCGCGCGGCACGAGGGTGTGCACGGATTCACCATCGGCCAGCGCAAGGGTCTGGGGTTGCCGGGTCCCGCCGCCGACGGCAAGCCGCGGTACGTCACCGGCATCGATCCCGAGTCCGGCACGGTCCGCGTGGGCTCGGCCGAGGACTTGCAGGTCTGGACGGTCGAGGCGGAGCGCGCGATCTGGACGTCCGGCTCCGCGCCCGCGGGCCCGATCGAGTGCGTGGCGCAGGTGCGCGCGCACGGCGGCACCGCGCCCGCGGTGGCCGAGGCGGTGGGCGACGGACTGCTCGTGCGGCTGCGCGAGCCCCTGACCGGCGTCGCGCGCGGCCAAGCCGTGGTCGTCTACCGTCCGGATCCCGAGGGTGACGAGGTGATCGGCAGCGGGACCATCTCCGGCACCGCGCAAGAGCCTGTCACGAGTGAAACGGGGGCCGAGGCGGCGCGGTGATCCCGCACCATCCTCCGGTGTCGTCCGGTGCGGAAAACTGGGCTGTGACCGTCGAGGACGGCGGGTCCCGTAAATGGCGGAATCGATCGGATGGAGTGCGGCAACGGTGTACGAGACCGGCACAGATGACGTGACGCGAGATGGCGGGACAGACGTGACCGCCGAGCCGGTGCGCTTGCGAGGCGGCGTCGCCACCGGCGTCGGCTCTTGGCCGGGCACCGACCCGCGCGAGGCCGCCGCGACCATCGTCGGCGAACTCGGTGAGTTACCGCACCTGGTGGAGCTGCCCGGTCGGGGCGCGGGCGCGGATCTGGTCGGCCGCGCCTCCGCGTTGCTGGTCGATCTGCGTTTCGACACCACCTCCAGGGGCTATCGACTGGCGCCGCGCCCGGGTTCGGTCTCGCGGCGCGCCCATGACCTGCTGCGGACCGATCTGGACGCGCTCGAGGAAGCGTGGGAGAACGCAGGCCTGTCCGGTCGCGGCCGGACGGTGAAGGTGCAGTCGGCGGGCCCGCTGACGTTGGCCGCGCAGGTCGAGTTGCCCGGCGGTCATCGCGTGCTCACCGATCCCGGCGCGGTGCGCGACCTCTCGGAGTCCCTGGCCGAGGGGCTGGCGCAGCACGTGGCGGAGGTGCGCAAGCGCCTCGGCGCGCAGGTCGTCGTGCAGCTGGACGAACCGTCGCTGACCGCCGTGCTGGACGGCTCGCTGCGCGGGGTGAGCGTGCTGAACACCGTGCGCGCGTTGCCCGAACCGGAAGCGCTGGCCGTGCTGGACGCGGTGATCACCGCCCAGTCCGCGCCGGTGCTGGTGCACAGCTGCGCCGAGCCGCCCGCGCTCGGTGCGCTGCGCCACAGCGCCGCCGCGGGGATCGGGTTCGATCTGAGCATCATCGGCACCGGGCAACTCGACGAGGTCGGGGAGGCCCTGGAAGCGGGCAAGCAGCTCGTGCTCGGCGTCGTCCCCACCGCGGCGCCTGCCACGACGGTCACCTGGCGGACCTTCGCCGAACCGGGCGTGCGGCTGATCGATCGGCTCGGCTTCGGCCGCCGCACGCTGGCGGAGCGGGTCGCGGTCAGCCCGGCATGCGGACTGGCGGGTGGGTCGCTGGAGTGGAGCAGACGAGCGCTGCGCTTGACCGCGGACGTCGCGCGCGCGTATGCCGAAGAGCCGGAGGAGCTTTCGTTCTCCTGACGTCGCCGTGCGAGAACGCGAATCCCCGCTCGGACCCGCGGGGCAGGTCCGTTCGCGGGATGACACCTCGTGAACTCGGTCTGCCGTGGTGTGGGTTCCGCGACGGCGAGCCGGGGCAGGCCGCCGCACCGCCGGAGCGCCGGTGCTCGCGCCGAAGAACGGACCGGCCGGAATTCGGGTCCGCCAGGGCGGCGACGTGCGCGAACACGGCGGCTCCCTGTCGGTGGCCTCCGCTAATGTGCGATGGGTGAGTGACAGCGAGAGCGCGGCGGCCCCGGCGACGCCAGAGCAGCGGGTGGACTGGCAGCAACTCGCGGACGAGGTGCGTGAGCATCAGTTCCGCTACTACGTCCGGGACGCGCCGATCATCTCCGACGGCGAGTTCGACGCGCTGTTGCGGCGGTTGCAGGCCATGGAGGACGAGCATCCGGACCTGCGCACGCCGGACTCGCCGACCCAGCTGGTCGGCGGTGGGTTCGCGACCGATTTCACCGCCGTCGATCATCTCGAGCGGATGCTGTCGCTGGACAACGTGTTCGACGTCGACGAGCTACGCGCCTGGGCCGCCCGAGTGGAGGCGGAGACCGGGCCGGACCTGCACTATTTGTGCGAGGTCAAGATCGACGGCGTCGCGCTGAACCTGGTCTACGAGAACGGCAGGCTGGTCCGTGGCGCCACCCGAGGCGACGGACGCACGGGTGAAGACGTGACGCTCAACGCGCGCACCATCGATGACATCCCCGGCGAGCTGAACCCCAGCGCCGAGTTCCCG
Organism: Nocardia sp. NPDC004260; assembly: GCF_053603155.1. Taxonomy (NCBI): domain Bacteria; kingdom Bacillati; phylum Actinomycetota; class Actinomycetes; order Mycobacteriales; family Nocardiaceae; genus Nocardia; species Nocardia sp. NPDC004260. The sequence continues at coordinate 11,327 of NZ_JBSGEZ010000019.1, forward strand.
ATCCCGCGGCTACTGGAGGTCCGCGGCGAGGTGTACTTCCGGCTGGAGGATTTCGAGACGCTCAACGCCGCCATCGTGGCCGAGGGCAAGCCGCCCTACGCCAACCCGCGCAACACCGCGGCCGGTTCGCTGCGGCAGAAGGATCCGTCGGTCACCGCGCGGCGCAGGCTGCGCATGATCTGTCACGGCTTCGGCCGGATCGAGGGCTACACGCCGACCTCGCAATACGAGGCGTACCGCGCGCTCGCCGCATGGGGCCTGCCGGTGTCCGAGCACACCAGACGGGTGCAGGGCATCGACGCGGTGATCGAGCGAGTCGCGTATTGGGGCGAGCACCGGCACGACATCGAGCACGAGATCGACGGCCAGGTGATCAAGGTCGACGAGACCGCGCTGCAACGCCGCCTCGGCTCCACCTCGCGCGCTCCGCGCTGGGCGATCGCCTACAAGTACCCGCCCGAGGAGGCGACGACCAAGCTGCTGAACATCCAGGTGAACGTCGGCCGCACGGGGCGGGTGACGCCGTTCGCGGTGATGGAGCCGGTGTCGGTCGCGGGGTCGACGGTCGCGATGGCCACCTTGCACAACGCGGCCGAGGTCAAGCGCAAAGGCGTGCTGATCGGCGACACGGTCACCATCCGCAAGGCGGGTGACGTGATCCCCGAGGTGCTGGGGCCGGTGGTGGACGCGCGCCCCGAAGACGCGCGCGAATTCGTCATGCCGACGCACTGTCCCGAATGCGGCACCGAACTGCGCCCGGAGAAAGAGGGCGACGCCGACATCCGCTGCCCTAACCAGCAGTTCTGCCCGGCCCAGTTGCGCGAGCGCGTGTACCACGTAGCAGGCCGCGGCGCTTTCGACATCGAGGCTCTCGGTTACGAGGGCGCGATCGATCTGCTGAAGTCCGGCGCCATCACCGACGAGGGCGACTTGTTCGACTTGGACGAGGCGACGCTGCTCACCACGTCGCTCTACGCCAACAAGAACGGCAGCCTCTCCGCCAATGGCAAGCGGCTGCTGGAGAACCTTGCCGCGGTCAAGAACCGGCCGCTGTGGCGGGTGCTGGTCGGCCTGTCCATCCGGCACGTCGGCCCCACCGCGGCGCGAGCGCTGGCCGCCGAATTCGGCAGCTTGGACCGCATCGAGGCGGCGTCGGTCGAGGAATTGGCCGCCGCCGACGGCGTGGGCCCTACCATCGCGGCCGCGGTGGCGGAGTGGTTCACCGTCGACTGGCACCGCGCCGTGGTGGCGAAGTGGCGGGCCGCGGGTGTGCGGATGGAGGACGAGCGCGACGAATCCATCGAGCGCAACCTGGAGGGTCTGTCCATCGTGGTGACCGGCTCGCTGCAAGGCTTCACCCGCGACGGCGCCAAGGAGGCGATCCTGGTGCGCGGCGGCAAGGCGGCCAGTTCGGTTTCGAAGAAGACCGCGTTCGTGGTGATCGGCGACGCGCCGGGGTCGAAGGCCGCCAAGGCGGAGGAACTCGGCGTGCCGATTCTCGACGAGGAGGGGTTCCAGCGGCTGCTGGCCGGCGGTCCCGAGGCGGTCACGCCGGAGACGGCCGCGGAGGACGCCGAAGCCGAGGAGTGATCGGCGCTTGACCTGAAGATACGTTGAGGTATGAGGATCGACTGGTAGGCGACTACCAGGAGGTCATCATGTCTCGTCCTACCGCACTGATCACCGGCGCATCGGCCGGGTTCGGCGCGGCGCTCGCGCGGGCGCTGATCGAACAAGGGTGGCGGGTGCTTGGAACCGGGCGTCGAGCCGACCGGTTGACGCGGGTGGCCGCCGAACTCGGGCCGTCGTTCCAGGCGGTCCCGGGCGACGTCACGGATCCGGCGGATCGCGCCCGGTTGGCGGACGCCGCGCGCGGTGCGGGGGAACTCGCCCTGTTGGTGAACAACGCCAGCCGTCTCGGGCCGAGTCCGTTGCTGGGCCTCGCGGACTATCCATCCGACGAGTTCGAGCGCGTCTTGCGCACGAATGTCGTCGCGCCACTGGCGATTCTGCGGCTCGTGCTGCCGCTGCTGCGGCCGGACGGCGCCGTGGTGAACATCAGCTCCGACGCCGCGGTGGAGCCGTATCCCACGTGGGGTGGATACGGTTCGTCGAAGGCAGCGCTCGATCAGCTCACGGCGATCCTCGGTGCGGAGCATCCGGGCCTGTCCATCTACGCGTTCGATCCCGGCGACATGCGTACCGAGATGCATCAGGCCGCGTTTCCCGGCGTCGACATCTCCGACCGGCCCGAGCCCGCGACGGTGGTGCCCGCGCTGCTGCGGTTGCTCGCCGAGAAGCCGAAGAGCGGGCGTTATGCCGCCGCGGATTTCGTGGCCGGGCGGGCGTCATGACGATGCGGACCGAACTGCCGTTCTTCGATCTGTCCCCGGATCGTAACGCCACCCTCCCGCCCGAGGCGAGAGGGATGGCGCGCGACGAAGTCCGTTTGCTCGTCGTCGACGACGGTCTGACGCACGCCCGATTCCGGGAGCTGCCCGACCGCCTTCGCCCGGGCGACCTTCTGGTGGTGAACAACTCGGCGACCATCTCGTCGGCGGTCGACGCCACGATGGACGGGGAGCCGGTCGTGCTGCATTTCTCCACCTGGCTGGACGACGGCCGCTGGGTGGTCGAGGTCCGGACCACCGAGCGCACCCCCTATCCGGCCGAGCGGCTCTCGGCCGGGACCGTGTTGCGATTGCCGGGTGCGACGGCCGCGCTGCGAGCGCCCTGGCTTCCCGGCGGACGTCGTCTCTGGAGTGCGGAAGTCACCGGCGACGTGTTCGGGTTGCTCGCCGCACACGGCCGCCCCATCACGTATGCCTATGTGCCGCAGCGGTGGTCGGCGGCCTATTACACGACGGTATTCGGCAGGGTGCCGGGCAGCGCGGAAATGCCGAGTGCGGCACGGCCGTTCACCGAGCGCGTGGTGTTGGATCTGATCACCGCAGGGGTTGCTCTCGCGCCGATCACCCTGCATACCGGCGTCTCCTCGCCCGAGGCCGGGGAACCGCCGAGCCCGGAACGGTTCGCCGTTGCCGCCTCGACGGCGCGGCTGGTGAACGACACGAAAGCCGCCGGTGGGCGGGTAGTCGCGGTGGGCACGACGGTGACGCGGGCGCTGGAGACCGCCGCCGACCCGTCGGGACTGGTCCACACGTCGTGCGGGTGGACCGACCTGGTGCTCGGCGCGCGGCGACCGGCACGCGTGGTGGATGGACTGATCACCGGTTGGCACGCGCCCGGCGCGTCACACCTGGATCTCCTGGTAGCAGTGGCGGGGGAGGAAACCGTCGCCGCCGCGTATGCCGCCGCCGTGGACACCGGCTACCTGTGGCACGAGTTCGGCGACAGCGCTCTGCTGTTCGGGCGTGACCCGCTCAGTGGACCGTGACCGTGGCGCCCAGCTGGCCCGCGATGTCGAACCGCCCGCAGCGGCCGTCGCTCAGGTCGAGCTTCTGGGTGATGATCTTGCCGCGGCGATTCTTGAACGTCGCCTCGGCGGACACGTCGGCGGCGGCCGTCGAGCACACCTTCGACACCACGCCGGGCGGGTCGTAGCTGACCGTCCCGCCGCCCTGGCAGGTGTTCGTGCTGTTGGCCAGGAACACGCGTGCGGTGCCCTCCGGACACGGCGCGTCCGCCACCGCCTCCGACGCCACGGTCAGCGAGCCCAGCGCGAGCGCGGCCACGACGGAGCCTCCGACCACTACGCGACGAACCGTCGATCCCATCGTTACCCTCATCCCATCGAACAACTTCGGCAGTACGCCGCGGCAAGACCACAGCGTGCAGGCATGCTAACCCGCTATCACACCTGCTGTCCTGATGACGGTCGTCCAGCTACTGGGAGAACAGCAGATCATCCACGGCGATGGTGGTGTCCGCGTAATGGACGGGAATGTGGTCGCCGGGCCGGTACCTGGTCCGAGTGCGATAACCCTCCGACGTCGGTTCGGTGTGTTCGTAGATCACATCTTTGGTGACGACCCAATAGGTCGGATATCCGGCGCGGCTGTACAGATCCGCCTTGCGGTTGAGATCCTGCACCACCGTTTCGTCCGAAACCTCCACCACAAGAAGGACATCGGAAGCCGCCCACACCGACAGCTTGTTGCCGATCAGGTCGACGGGCTCGGCGCCTGAGCGAAGTGCCCAGCAGTCGGGATCGGGCAACGACTGACCGGTAGGTAGTGTCGCATTGGTCACTTCCACACCTGCCCGTGGCAGCCGACCGACGATCCGGCCGACTGTGAACCCGTGCCAGTCCCCGATAACGACCGGCCATACCTCCCCCTCGACGAGTTCGACACGATGGTCGAACGCGCCCGCCTCCCACGCGCGCAGGAACTCGCTGCGCGTCCAGCGGTAGGCGATCGAAGCCTCGGTCATGCGCTCAGGGTACCGTGCCGCCGACCGTCGATCCATCGGTAACAGACCTGTTCGACCAGGTAGCAGTCGTGATCAGGCACCGCAGGCGGAAAAGTCGTCGCCGGCCGAATCGATGTGTGAGCCTGATGTGTGAGTATCCGATCTGGACACGACAGGCGCGGATCGCGGACGCCACCGGGTTGATGTCGCACAGCCGTGGCCCAGACGGAAGTATGGCGGCATGCTGCGCAGTTTTCAGGTGACCAATCACAGATCGCTGGCCGACGAGCAGGAGTTGCGGCTCACCAGAGGGAGCGGGCCGGTGGCGGTGCCGGTGACCGCCGTGCACGGCGGCGCCGCTGCGGGCAAGACGAACCTGATCGACGCGCTCGGGCAGATGCGCGACGCGGTGTTGCACTCGGTGACCGGGTGGGACCCGTACGCGGGCCCGGTGCGGGCGCCGCATCTCGGATTCCCGGACCGGCCTTCGGAGTTCGTGGCGGCGTTCGTCGCCGAGGGCGTGCCGTATACCTACGGGTTCCGGCTGGACAACGCCGACGTGACGGCGGAATGGCTGCACACCCATCCGCGCTCGCGCAAGCGAATCGTGTTCGAGCGCAACGGGGAACAGATCAAGATCGGCCCGATGTTCGAGGCCGCGCGCTACGGGATCACCGCGCTGGCTCCGCTGGTTCGTCCGAACGCGTTGCTGCTCAGCCTCGCCGGTCAGATGTATTCCGACGCGCTCGTGCCCGCCTACCGCTGGTTCGATTCCATGCTGGAGGTGCAGCGCGGTCCCGCTGAACCCGACGCCATCGCCCATCGGCTGGGCAGTCACATCTCCCGATCCCCGGACAACGCGGCGCGGCTGTTGATGCTGCTGCGCACGGCCGAGCTGGGCATCAGCGATCTGCTCGTCGCCGAACACGACCCGTTGTACGCCGACTACCTGCGTGATCTGGACGCCGACATCGCCGGTCTCGGCAAGCAGATCGATCTGTGCGCCTCCTCGCCCGGCCACGCCGATCAGTTGCTGCGTGACAACGGCCTGACTCCGGTGCTGCTCGAACGTGAGCTGACCAATCTGAAGGCCGCGCGCGATGCCTTGTACACGCGCATGGTGGCCCGGCGCGGCGTCGGCCTGAGCCTGGTGCACGACGGCATCGACGCCCCGTTCGGGATCGGCGACGAATCCTTCGCCACGCTGTCGTTGCTGCGGGTCCTGCCCGCCATGCTCGACGCGCTGGACGAGGGCCGGGTACTCGCCGTCGACGACATCGGCGCGTGCCTGCCCGCGGAGGAGACCGATCGGTTGATCCAGCTGTTCCAGAACCCGGAGACGAATGCCCGCGGGGCGCAGTTGATCTTCACCACGAACAATCGGACGCTGATCGATCGGGGCAACGGACGATCGCAACGCACCCGCACATTGGTCTGGCAGGTACGGCGGACGGCTCAGGGCGCCAGCGAGCTCACGCCGGTGTGACGCGACTTAGCATGGGGGCATGTTGGAGTTCGTCGCGCTGGTAACCCTGACCGCGGTGCTGGTGTCGCTGATCGTGTTCACCATCCGCGGCAAGCGGGGCTACCGCCCGGCGAACCCGGAGGAGGGGACGCTGTACGTCACCGGTGTGAGCCCGCGCCCCGACGCGACGGGCGACCAGTACGTGACCATCACCGGGAATCTGAGCGGTCCTTCCGTCTCCGGCAAGGTCGTGTACGGCCGTTTCGCCTGGGACACGAGTTCCTGGCCGTCGATCGGCGACCTGCTCACCGTCGTCTATCCGGCGGGCAAGCCCGACCGCTGGCAGATCTCTCGTCCCGGCTGAGCGGTCGCCGTGCCATAGCTCACACTATGGTCGATGGCATCATGCCGGGTATGGATGAGCGGGACGCGGGTGTCGTCGTCCGGGCGGCGCGGCCCGATGAGTACGCGACGATCGGCGAGTTGACGGTGGAGGTCTACGTCGGCGAAGGCTACGTGGCAACGGGCAGCTGGTACGCGGGCGAGCTGGCCGACACCGCCCGCCGCGCCGCCTCGGCCCGGGTCCTGGTCGCCACGCACGCGGGCCGGATCGTCGGCTCGCTGACGGTCGCACCCGCGGGCAATCCGTACGCGGAGATCGCGCTGCCGGGTGAACTCGAGTTCCGCATGCTCGCCGTCGCGAAGGGCGCGCGCGGACTCGGCGCCGGGACGGCACTCGTGCGCGCCGTGCTCGATCTCGCCCGCGCGGAAGGTTGCGCGGCGGTCGCCCTCACCACCATGGCCGCCATGGTCGACGCCCGGCGGATATACGATCGCTTCGGCTTCCTCCCCGTACCGAGCCGGGACTGGCGTACTCCCGCGGGGGAGCTGCTGCATGTGCTCCGGCTACCGCTCGGCCCTTCTGGCGATTCCGCCTAGGTATCTCCGCGGCGCGGAATCCGCTGCGCCGCTTGCGAATCAGCCGAGGACGGTGGCGACGATCCCGGCGAGGTAGCCGAGCCGGGCCACCTCGGAGGGCCGGAAGTCGGGGCCGCCCGGCCTGCCGAGCAGCAGCACCTTGCCGGTGTTGCCGAGCGGAGCGGCGGCGAGTTTGGTGTCCATGTCCCGCCAGATCTCCGGCACCCAGTCGGCTTCGGGGTCGAGCACCGTCGGCTTCTCCAGCGGCATCCACGGCGCCGAACCCGCTTGTGTCTGTGGCGCACTCGGGCTGCCCACCACCCGGTAGGCGCCCTGCGGCCCGATATCGATGATCGTGCTCCAGCCGACCCGCAGCACCCGTGGCACACCGTCCACCAGCACCTGCATCCGGTCGTCGCGAGCACCGGCCACCTGATCGATGAGCTCGAGCTCGCGGTGGGTGTCGAGCACGCCGGAGTACGGGCGGATCGAGTCCACGTGCACGTCGCCGATGGATTCGGCGGCGGTGATGAGGGTGTCGGGGAGTGCGCCGGAGGGCACCTCGACGACCAGATCGTCGACGGCGTAGCCCGCGCCGCGCTCGACCACGTCCAGCGAGAGGATGTCGGCACCGACGGAGCCGAGTGCGAGGGCGAGCGCACCGAGGCTTCCCGGTCGATCCGGAAGTTGCACGCGGAGCAGATACGACACGTGCGTTTCCTTTCTTAGGGCGGCCGAGGCTCTGAACGGATACCCGGGTGACGCAATACTTACACCCCTTACGGCCGGTTATCGAGTCGAAGACCGGCGAGTGATGCGCGCCACTCGATGAATTCGCGCGAAACCGGCGTGTCGGGCTAGTCCGAGCGGACGTGTCGCACGCCGGAGGGGGTTGCCGGGGACCTGCTGGGCGTTGGTTCCTCCGCCGCGCCGACGAAGCCCGGGTGCCGGGTGGTGAGCCGGGCCCCGGTGGCTAGGCTGTGTGGGTTGAGCATTGTTGATAACGAAGCCGAAAGGGGTCCCGCGGTGCCCGCCATCTCCCGCGACGAGGTCGCACACCTCGCCCGGCTGTCCCGGCTCGCGCTGTCCGACGCGGAACTGGATCAGTTCGCCGGACAGCTGGATTCGATCCTGAGCCATGTGCGGACCATTTCCGAGGTAGCCGCCGCCGACGTCCCGGCTACGGCGTCGCCGAACCCGGCGACCAATGTGACCCGTCCCGACGAGGTGGTGCCGGGCCTGACCCCGCGGGAGGCGCTGTCCGGCGCGCCCGCGGTGGACGAGCAGCGGTTCATGGTGCCGCAGATTCTGGGGGAGGGCGAATGAACGCGGCATCGCATCGCGATTCCATGGGGGGCGGTGGCGAGGCGACGGGTGGGCGTGATCTGACGACGCTGTCGGCGGCCGAGCTGGCGGGCAAGATCCACGGCCGCGAGCTGTCCTCGGTCGAGGTCACCCAGGCGCACCTGGACCGGATCGCCGCGGTCGACGGCGAGTATCACGCCTTCCTGCACGTCGCGGGAGAGCAGGCGCTCGAGGCCGCGGCCGCGGTGGACGCCGCGATCGCCTCCGGCGCCGAGCCCGCCTCGCCGCTGGCCGGAGTTCCGTTGGCGCTCAAGGACGTGTTCACCACCACGGACATGCCCACCACCTGTGCGTCGAAGATCCTCGAGGGCTGGGTGTCGCCGTACGACGCGACCCTCACCACGCGGCTGCGCGCGGCGGGCATCCCGATCCTCGGCAAGACCAACATGGACGAGTTCGCCATGGGCTCCTCCACCGAGAACTCCGCCTACGGTCCCACCCGCAACCCGTGGGACACCACCCGCATCCCGGGCGGTTCGGGCGGCGGCTCCGCGGCGGCGCTGGCCTCGCATCAGGCCCCGCTGGCCATCGGCACCGACACCGGCGGATCGATCCGCCAGCCCGCGGCCGTCACCGCCACCGTCGGCACCAAGCCCACCTATGGCACGGTGTCGCGCTTCGGCCTGGTCGCGTGCGCGTCGTCGCTGGACCAGGGCGGTCCGTGCGGTCGAACGGTGCTGGACACGGCGCTGCTGCACGAGGTGATCGCCGGATACGACCCGCGCGACTCCACCTCGCGCGATGTGCCGGTGCCGCCGGTGGTGGCCGCCGCGCGCGCCGGGGCGCAGGGCGATCTGCGCGGCGTCAAGATCGGCGTGGTGAAGGAACTGCACTCCGACAGCTACCAGCCCGGCGTGCTCGCCTCCTTCGACGCCGCCGTTGCGGTGCTGAAGGATCTCGGCGCCGAAGTGATCGAAGTGTCCTGTCCGCACTTCGAATACGCGCTGTCGTCCTACTACTTGGTGATGCCGTCGGAGGTGTCGTCGAACCTCGCGCGATTCGACGCGATGCGCTACGGCCTGCGCGTCGCCGACGACGGTCAGCACAGCGCCGAGCAGGTCATGGCGGCCACGCGCGCCGCCGGGTTCGGCCCCGAGGTCAAGCGGCGGATCATGATCGGCACCTACGCGCTGTCGGCGGGCTACTACGACGCCTACTACGGCCAGGCCCTGAAGGTGCGCACGCTGATCGCCCGCGACTTCGACAAGGCCTACGAGCAGGTCGACGTGCTCGTCTCGCCGACCAGCCCGTTCACGCCGTGGAAGCTGGGCGAGAAGGTCGATGATCCGCTGGCCATGTACCTGTCGGACCTGTGCACCCTCCCGACCAACCTGGCCGGTCATCCCGCCATGTCGGTCCCCTCCGGGCTGAGCAAGGACGACGGCATGCCCGTCGGCCTCCAGATCATGGCCCCCGCCCTCGCCGACGATCGCCTCTACCGGGTGGGCGCGGCCTACGAGGCCGCCCGCGGGCCCATCGCCTGATATCGCCGAGCCGCTCGGTTTCCGCGCACGCGGTACCGAGCGGCTCGGTGAATGATCAGGCGGGCCAGACGAATTCGGGGTCGCTGACGTAGTCGTCGCGGCGTTGATCCAACGCGAGTGCGACCATCTGGTGCGCGCCGGGCCCGATGATCTTGCGTAGCGGGGGGTTCGCCATGTGCACCAACTCGATCAGGCCCGCTGCGGCGACCTCCGGGGGCGCTTCGATCCATTCGGACTCGGTGTCGGCGCTCGGCTCCACCGAAGCGGTGAGCTCGTTCGATGTGTTTCCCGGCCCGGCTTCGGTCGACGTCGTTCCGGTCGCCGGACCGGCAGTCGCTTCGGCCGGGTAGTCCGGCATACCCAGGACGGCGTTGCGCAACTGCGCATAGGCGGGAATGCCAGTGGCGAATCGCATGCTCGACTTGGCCCAGTCGGTGTCGAAGCCGCCCATCTGCGCGAGCGTGACCCGGATGCCGAAGGCACGCAGTTCGTCCGCGAGCGAGGCGCTGAATCCCTCCAGGGCCCATTTGCTCGCGTTGTACAGCCCGAACAGGGGAAGACTGCCCACGGCCCCGACCGTGGAGATCTGCACGATGTGCCCCGAACCCTGCGTGCGCAGATGGGGCACCGCCGCTTGGGAAACCCAGAGGGCGCCGAAGAAGTTGGTGTCCATCTGGTCGCGGATCTGCGTCTCGGTCAGTTCCTCCACGGCGCCGACCAAGCCGTAACCCGCGTTGTTCACGATCACATCGATCGTGCCCGTCAGCGCGAACGCCTCGTCCACGGTGGCGATCACGCCGGCGCGGTCGCGAACGTCCAAGGGCAACACGGTGAGACGGTCGTCGGCAATGCCCGCGAGGGTCTCCGGGTTCCTGGCGGTCGCGACGACGCGATCGCCCTCGGCGAGCGCGGCCGTCGTGAAGGCGCGGCCGAGTCCGCGGCCTGCGCCGGTGATGAACCACGTTCTGGTCATGGGTGATCCTTTCGTCGCGAGACGCTCCGTCTCGTCGGATACCGTGCCAATCCGCTCGCGCCTTGTCAAGACGAGACGTTTCGTCTCGTCTTCTGCTACCGTCACGGCATGCCCGAGACTCCCACCGCCGCACGCCGCAGCGAGCGCTCCCGTGCGGCGATACTCGCCGCGACCGCCGAGCTGATCCGTGAGGTGTCCTACGCGAAACTGGGCATCGAGGCCATCGCGGCCCGGGCGGGCGTCGGCAAGCAGACGATCTACCGCTGGTGGCCGTCGAAGGGGGCGGTGGTGTTCGATGCCATGCTCGAAGCCGATTCGGGGCCCGAGGGCCCGGCGCTACCCGACACCGGCGACATCGCCGCCGATCTGCGCCAGTTGCTGCGCGGTTCGGTCGTCGCGCTGACCGATCCCGGGTTCGAATCCTTCCTCCGCGCGATGTACATCGAGATCCAGCAGGACGCCGAGTTGGGCGCCGCCTACCGTGAGCGCCTGTTGCTGCCTCAGCGCACCGCCGTCGCCGACCGTTTGGCCGCCGCGGTCGCCACCGGTGAACTGCGTGCGGACCTCGATCTCGAGCTCGCCGTCGATCTGCTGCTCGGTCCGATGCAGATGCGGTGGTCGCTCGGGCTCGGTGGCCTCACCGAGGCCTACGCCGATGCCGCGCTCGACGCCGCGCTGGCCTATCTGCGCGTGTGAACCCTGCCCTTTGCTCCGCCTTCAGGAAGCCCGCAGGGATTCGGCCTGCTTCTGGATGCCGTCGGTCATGCCCTCGAAACCCCGCCGGAGGTTCTTGCCCAGCGATGCGACGACCACGGGATGCAGCCATCCGCCGAGTTCGAAATGGGATTCGTAGCGAGCGCGGTTGTCCGGAAGCGGCGTCACGGTGTGGGAGCGCAGGCTGTGCAGTGCGCCCAGGGGCACGGGTTTCATCGCGTAACTCAGCTCGCGGCCCGGGGTGTGCGAGCGGATCCATTCCCGCTGCTTGCGCGGCTTCGAGCCGGAGACCTGGACGAGCATGTCGATCGGCTCGCCGGGCACCAGAGAACTGCGGCACTCCGTGACGAAGGGATTCCATTCGCCGTAGCGCGGGAAGTCGGTGATCACCTGCCACACCAGGTCGGCTGGGGCGTCGATGTCGGCAGCGAGGTCGATGACGAAGGCCATGAAGAAATTAGAACATGTTCTATGGCGGTCGCGGGTGAGTGGCGCGCCGAACAGCTCAGCACGAGCCCAGCGCCGTCCCTTGGTCCGGGCCGTACCGGTGGCCGTGGCCCGGCGGAGCGTGCAGCGCGGCGAGCAGATCGGCGGTGGTCTGCGCGAAGCTGACCACCGGAAGCCATTGCGGAACCGGAGCGTCGACGCGGGCGCCGGTGAGGTCGGGCGCGCGCCACAGCTGGGAAAGCGACCAGTGGATCACCGGATCCGAGCTATTGGCCAGCACGGTCGCGCCGGCGCGGTGGACATTGTTGGCCGGTGGGCCAGCCCAAAGAACCGCGCAGGTTCGGTCGTCCTGCTCGGCGTCGTCGGCGAAGACGGCGTTGCCGCCCAGAGCGCCCAGGCTCTGCCCGTACAGGTACAGCTTCGGCTTGTGCGCCTGGCTTCGGATGTGGCGCTCGACGGCGGTGAACAGGGCGCGAGCGGCCGTCACCGCCGATTCCCGGCCGAACACGAACGTCGCCCAGCTCGGGAGATAGGAGTATTGCAACCCGACCAGCGCCACGTCACCGCCGAAGCGTCGATCGAACCCCGCCACGGCGTTCGCGTCGATCCAACCCGATCCGGTGGGCACCGTGACGACCAGGTGCGAGCGCGCGAAGCCGCCCGACCGTTCCAGTTCCCGGATCGCCAGCGCGACGCGGCTGTCCAGGTCGGGTGCGGAGGCCACCCCGACGTAGACCCGCACGGCGCGCACCGACGGGTCGCTCACGAATTTGCGCCCCTCGGCGCCCAGCGACGTCCAGCTCACCGCCGACTCCGCGCTACCCGATCCGGCGTGCGAAACCGGTCGCACCAGAGTGGGATCCAGCTCGGCGTTGGCCCGCGCGTACGCCGCCTCCCGCCATCCGACCACCGCGGGCACACCGACCAGGTACAGCAGCACCGCAGCGACGGCAGCCAGCGAGACGCCCCGCGACCAGCCCAGTTTCCGCCAGGCCCAGGCGACCGAGCGGGTGGCGGCGGCGAACAGCCCGATGATCAGCGCCGCGCCGAGCGCGCAGCGCACCCAGTAGTCGGCGCCGATCGGCGACGTGCCCATCGCGGCGCGCAGCCGGTTCTGCCAGTGTCCCGCGTTCGCCGCTGCTCCCACCACCAGCACCGATATCGCGATCAGCAGGGGCAGTCGCAGCCACGCATGGTGCCGATCGAAGTCGAAACCCCGTCGCCGCACGATGATTCGCAGCGTTCCGGCCACGCCGAGCGTCAGCGCCGCGAGGAGCCCGGTCAGCACGGCTTGCGCGCCCGGTGTGCGAGGGAGCAGACCCGGGGCCAACGACGCCAGTGTGCCGAGCCCGATGCCGAGTGTCGTGCCGATCCGCGGCGGTCGCACCTGAAATCGGAGACGGCGGTTCGGCAACGACGCGGTCATCGCCGCACCGTTGCCGCGACGGACGCAGGTGGCGGGCAATCCGCGAGTGCGGAGCCACGCCGCCGGTGGCCGACGACGAGAGCCGCGCTCATAGCGGCGATTCCGGCGGCGAGCACGCCGAGCAGCGTCCAGCTCGACGCCGAGCCGGACTCGGCGGCGTCGAACAGGGGCTCGACTACCGGTGCGCCGTAATCCTGCCGGCGCGAGTTCAGATCGACGGCGGTGTTCGCGATCGATGCCATCGCATCGCAGCGGGCGCGGGAGAACGGGTCCACGCGGGTGGCGCAGGCCTGGTGCATCTGCCGGTCCAGCGACGCGTCGAGGGCCTGCCGCGCCCATGGGCCGAGCGGTTCGCCGCGCTGGTCGGCGTAGCGCAACAGGTCGTAGCCGAGGTCATGGGCCTTGCACGCGGTGTCGAACTCGGCGGGCAGCGTCACCGGGGACGAGCAGTCGCCGTCCGGATCGACCAGGAAACCGTCCACCGTGCTGGGCCGGTAACCGAACGACGCGACGAAGTCCGCCGGGATCGCGGTGAGCGCGTCGGGGCCACCGGCGGCCAGCTCGGCGACGGCGGCACTCGCCTGCGGGCTCTCGATCGGCGCGGCCGCCGCGGCGGCCTGCGGGGCGGGGGAGAGGAAGACCGTCGCCGCCACGGTGGTCAGCGCGGTCGCGGTGAGCGCGGCGTAGCGTCGCGTGTGCGCGGTGACGGAAGAGGCTGCGGCGGAATGATTTCGGGCTCCTACGGCCGAAGCGAACCGGGTCTCGCGCCCGGCGCTGGTCGGTGTGCTCATGGCGACGACGTTAGGGGCCGGCTTTCCGGTCCCACCTCACGCCCGGGAAGGTTTTGCGCGCCCTGCCGCCGGGTGAGCCGCCGCGCCGCCTCACACCGGGGTATCGGGGCGGAAATCACCCGTGGGTATGAGGCCGCGGTGAACTGGGAGTTCCTAGTGTCGTAGGCATGAACCGAGAAAGTCGCGGCTGGACGCGACGGCTGGACGCGCGGACCTGGTTCGACCTGGGCACGGTGCTGGTCGCGCTGATCTGGTACGCGGTGGCCTGGCCGACCCTGCACCTGACCCACGCGGTGCCCGCCGCGGCGCAGCCGTTCATCGCGGCGCTCGCGGCGTTCCCGGTGCTGCTCGTCCGGGTCAACCCGGCGCTGGGCTGGGCCATCTCGGCGGGCTCCGCGCTGGTGATCGCGCTGGCGATCCCGCATCAGCCGAACAACGACCTGCCGTTCCAGGTCGTGCACCTGCTTTGTGTGCTGGTGCTGCTGTTCGCGGTGGCATTGCGCGCCCCGGGACAGATCGTGGCGGTGTCCTGGGCGGCGACCGCCCTGCTGTTCGCGACCACCATGCCCGGCGAAGGCGAAGCGTTCGCGAACGCCGCGTGGGGCTGGCCGATCGCGCTGGCCGCGCTGGTGCTGTTCGGACTGCTCGTCCGCTGGCTGGCGCTGTCGCGGCGACAGCTGGTGCGCCAGGAGGAGGAGAACGAACTCGAGCGGGCCCGCCGTGCGATTCTGGAGGAGAAGGCGCGCATCGCCCGCGATCTGCACGACGTCGTGGCCCACCACATGTCCTTGGTGGTGGTGCAGGCGCAGACCGCGCCGTACCGGGTCGAGGGCGTCACCCCGGCCGCGCGCGCCGAGTTCGAGTCGATCGGCGCCACGGCGCGCGAAGCGCTCAACGAGATCCGCGGCATGCTGGGTGTGCTGCGCAGCGACGGCCAGTTGCCCGAGCACGCGCCCCAGCCGAAGGCGGCCGACGTGATCGGCCTGTTCGAAGGCGCGCGCCGCGCTGGTGTCCGCATCGAGTGGACCGTCGAGGGTGCGCTGGACACGATCCCGGAGACCACCGGCCTCGCGTTGTTCCGCGTCGTGCAGGAATCACTGTCCAACGCCTCCCGGCACGCCCCGGGCGCGCCGGTCCAGGTGCGCATCGCCCGCGACGCGGAGCTGCTGCTCGACGTCGAGAACGAGCCGGGGGCCACGCCCGCCCGGACGGTCGGCAACGGCGGCCACGGCATCGCGGGTATGCAGGCGCGAGCGCTGGCCGTGGGCGGCGAGGTGACGGCGGCGCCGCGCGCGGACGGCGGATTCCGGGTCCACGCGCGCTTCCCACTCGCCGTGCCCGAAGCGGCTGCTGTCGGTGCCGGCGCGGTGCCCGGCGAACCAGGACGCTGAGCAGCGCCGGGCGAGGAAGCGCGGTGGGCTGCGGGTTCTTGCGGATGCCGATCGGAGGCAGCGGCGGAAGGCAGGTGCCGCCGTTGCACAAAGCACCCGAGGCTGCCGGGCACGACACGGAATCGGGAGTTGAGCGGTGTCGGACCGTCGCATCAGAGCAGACCGTGGCCGGCAGCGCCCGACCGGCGATCAGACGTGCTGGCCTCGGACACGGGCCGAGCGTGCCCGTCGATGCAAAGTCGGCACAGTCGGCCCCTCGCATGCTCGTGGGTCTGGTCGGCGCGACGCCCGGTCGTTCGGGGCAATTAGGGTGAGCTGGTGGCAATTACGGTGTTGATCGCCGACGACCAGGCGATGGTCCGTCAGGGGTTCGGGGCGCTGCTGGCCGCGCAGCCGGATATCAGCGTGGTGGGCGACGCGGCGGACGGCAAGGTCGCGGTGGCCGAGGCGAAGCGGCTGCGCCCGGACGTCGTGCTGATGGACGTGCGCATGCCGGAGATGAACGGGCTCGACGCGGCCCGCGCCATCCTGGCGGCCGGGTTCGACCCACCGGTACGCGTGCTGATGCTCACCACCTTCGACATCGACGACTACGTCTACGAGGCGCTGAGCCTCGGTGCCAGCGGGTTCCTGCTCAAGGACGCGCCCGCCGAGGAACTGGTCCGCGCGGTGCGGGTGGTCGCCGACGGTCAGGCGTTGCTCGCGCCCACGGTCACCCGCAGACTCATCGCCGATGTCACCCGCCGCCGCAGCGCTGCTCGCGCCAAGCCGTCGCCGCAGCTGTCCGCGCTGACTCCCCGGGAGCGGGAAGTGCTGGAACTGATCGCGAAAGGCATGTCGAACTCCGAGATCGCCGAAACCCTGTTCGTGGCCGAGCAAACCGTGAAAACGCATGTCTCCAAGGTGTTCTCGAAGCTGAATCTGCGCGACCGGGCGCAAGCCGTGGTGCTGGCCTACGAAACCGGCCTGGTCACCCCGGGCTGAGCCGGATTCACATCGGCGGGCAGGACCCGCCGCGCAGTTCGTCGAGATGACGGCCGAGCATCCGCGCCATCCGGCTCAGGATGGTGGTGGAGTCGTCGAAGCTGCCGGAATCGGCCGTCGCCGCCAGCGCGACGGCGACCATGCCGGACCGCACCGGCACCAGGCCGAACTGGCGGACGGTGTAGACGCCGGTGTCGTCGTCGGGACCCCAGCCGCCTTTGAAGGCCGTGCCCTCCAGGACGCCCAGACCCCATGCCTGCTCGGGCGTTATCTTTGTCATCAGCTCGGTGACCTGGAACGACTCGGGCAGGCACGGCAGCCGGGAGGCGAAGCGGGCTTGATTGGCCAGCGTCCATTCGGTGCCGCCGAAGGAGGTGTAGTCCAGCGTGGTGCGCGGGCCCGCCACCCCGGTCGTGGCGTCGCCCGCCTCGTCGATCACGTCCTGCACGGCCTTGGCCGCTTCCAGCCCGTCGCCGAGCGATTGCCACAGCGCCTCGGCGGCGTCGTTGTCCGACCACGTGATAGCGGCCTCCACGTCGTGGATGATGCCCTCCTGGGGGTCGTGCCGCAACGCCGCGATCGCGAGCGGCACCTTGATGGTCGACCACGCGATGCCGCTGGCCCAGTCGCCGAAGACGGTCATCCGGCCGCCGCCGACGGGCATGATCGCCATGCCGACCTGTCCGCCCAGCTGCGGCTGCAACTGGGTGAAATCGGCGGCCAGCGAGTCGGGCATGGACACCGCGAGCCGTGGCCGCCACGCCCCCGCGGTGTCGACGACCACTGCGGGGGGATCGGTGTCGACTCGATCACCTGGAAGCAGCGTGCACGAGGTCAGCGTGAGCAGCACCACCATCGCTCCCGCGCGTAGCGCAGAACGAGACGTCGAAGCAGATCTCGTCGACCTCACCACCGAGTCCTCCCCACCACCGGTGACGCGTCGCGCTGTAGAACGGCGGTGCAAAATATCTCATCGGGCCCGTCCGGTCGGTGACCGGACAGGAGACATCACCGCGGCGCGCGGCGGCGTCGACGGCACGAAGTCTCGAACATAGTTTTGCCGATCTTCCCGGAGAATTCGAAACCCCGTGGCCACGGCGTCACCCGGTAGGCTCCAGGATCGGTAGGAAAGCGGTCACCTGAAGGGGGCGTGTTGCTCGACAGCGGTGCGGTGTTCGCCGGGTTCACCATAGAGAAGCTCCTCGGTCAGGGCGGCATGGGATCGGTGTATCTCGCCCGTCATCCCAGACTTCCTCGGCAGACCGCGCTCAAACTGCTCAACCGGGAGTTGTTCACCGACGTGGAGGTCCGGGCCCGCTTCGAGCGGGAGGCGGACCTGGCGGCGCAGTTGGACCATCCGAACATCGTCGCGGTGTACGACCGCGGCACCGAGGACGAGCAGCTGTGGATCTCCATGCAGTACGTCGACGGCGTCGACGCGGCCACGGTGAACCCGCAGAGCCTGCCGCCGGAGCGTGCCGTGCAGATCGTCGAAGGCGTCGCGTCCGCCCTGGACTACGCGCACGGGATGGGGGTGCTGCACCGCGACGTCAAGCCGGCGAACATCATGCTGGCCCGCGCGGTGGGCGGCCACGGCGAGCGGGTCTTCCTCACCGATTTCGGTATCGCCCGGCTGCGTGAGGATTCCACCCACCTGACCCAGACCGGCATGTTCACCGCGACGCTGGCCTACGCCTCGCCCGAGCAGATGACCGGGGCCCACCTGGACCACCGCTCCGATCAGTACTCGCTGGCGTGCGCGCTGTATTGGTTGCTGACCGGCGCCGCCCCGTTCGACGCGCCCGCACCCGCCGACATCATCCGCGGCCACCTCCAGTTGCCGCCGCCCTCCGTCGCGGCCCGGCGCGCCGGTCTGTCGCCCGTGCTGGACGCGGTGATCGCCAAGGCCATGGCGAAGCGACCCGACGACCGATACGTCTCCTGCGTCGAGTTCGCCTCGGCCGCACGGCGAGCGCTCACCGAGCCCGCTCCGACGGTGGTGGCCGCGCAGTACCAACCGCAGCCCGCGCCCACCGTCCTCGCGCAACCGGCCTATCCCGGGCCGGAGGCGAGTCCGCCGACCTACGTCCCCACCGCCTCCGCCCCTGGCTATACCGCTCCACCGCAGTACAACCCGAATCCCATGAGCGGCCAGCAGTTCTCGGCGTCCAATGGCTATGCCGCGGCGGCTCCGCAGCCGAGTTACCCTGCGGCGCCGCCGCCTTCCGCTCCGGCACCGATCGCCTATCCGCCCCACCAGCCGAGTTATCCTTCGCAGGGCCGCTCCAATACCGGCCTGATCGTGACCATCGTCCTGGTGATCGTGGCGCTGCTGGTCGGCATCGGCATCGTCGTCGCGAAGGTCGGATTCTCGAATTCCGCCTCGCCGCTGGACCTCCCCACCAAGACGCCGTCGGGCCCGTCCGCCGCGGACAAGCTCGCCGAAGCGTTCCCCAAGCTGCTGCCGCAAGGCGTCGATACGAAATACGACATCGGGTCCGGACCCGGCTATCGCGGCAAGACCTGCTTCCTCGGCACCGCCAAGCCGGGCGGCAAGGTGTCCAGCGCCAACGGCGTACCCGACTTCCCGAACTGGGCGACGGCCTGGAACTGCTGGGGCACACCGATCGACGAGCCCGACTACGTCCTCATCGGCTTCAAGTCGTCCGCCGACGCCCAGGCCGCGGTGCGGGACCTGCCGTCGAATACCGCGACGACCGAACGCAACAACGGCGAGTCGTATTCGACCTACCGGTGGCAGGAGAAGGCGAGCGGACTGCCGGACGGCTATCTCGTCGTCGACTTCGCCCACGACCCGGCCCGGTCGAACTACCTGCTGTTCGCCACGGTGACCCTCACCGACAGCATGCCGAACTCCGGGTTCGGCATCACCTCGGCGAAATTCAAGACCTGGTTCGCCGACCTGCCGCTGTGAACCCGGAGTCTCAGTCGACGGCCAGCGCCTCCACGATGGGCAGCCGGGCCGCCCGCAACGCGGGTGGAATCGACCCGAGCAGCGCCAGCGCCAGCGCGATCACGGCGTAGACCAGCAGCATCGGGCTCGGCCGGTAGGCGACGTCGATGGTCAGGGCATGCCCGATGGCGACCGTGCCCAGGAACTGCACCGACGCGCCGAGCGCCAGACCCAGCACCGCGCCGACGATCCCGATACCCGCGGCCTCGGCCAGCACCGAGCGCATCAGGAACTTGCGCCCGGTGCCCATGGCACGCAGTACGCCGAGTTCCCTGCGGCGCTCCAGCACCGAGAGCATCAACGTGTTGAGCAACGCGACCGTGGCGACCAGCACCACGATCCAGAGAATGGCGTTGCTCATCGCCATGCCCTGCCGGATGCTCGACGAAGCGGCCACCACCGTGTCCGCGCCGGTGTCCACGTTCAACTCCGGCGGCACCACTTGCCGTATCGCCGCGAACACCGCCGCGCGGTCGGCGCCGGGCGCGATGTCGACCGCGATGACCGTCTCCCCGGGCCGCTCGTACCAGTTGCGCATCAGGTTCAGGTCCATCATCACCACGCCGGCGATGGCGGAGAAGTACGGAATCACCTGCAACACACGCACGGTGTGGGGGCCGGTCGGAGTCGGCAGGGTCAGTTCCGCGCCCGCGCCGACGCCGAGTGAGCGCGCCACGTCGCGCGAGATGGCCACGCCTTCCCCGGCCGACAGCCGGGCGACCGATTCGTCGGTGAGCATGCGCATCCGCGTTTCCCTGGCGTCGGGCGGAAACCCTTGCAGCATCACGCGACTGCCGCCCAGGGTGGCGAAGGCCATCTGCGCCGGGCTGAGATGCGCGACGCCGGGCACCGCCGCGAGCTTGCCCGCCAGATCCGCGGGCAGCAGCGGCCCGGTCGGGAACTGCGCCATCGAGGCGGGGCTGACGTAGACGTCGTTGCGGGCCAGATCGGTGAAAGTGACCGTGGCCGAGTCGATCATGTTGCTGGACGCGCCGCTCATGCCGACGGTGGCCCCGACACCGATCATCACCGTCATCACCGTCGCCCACACGCGCCGCGGTGCACGCTCCAGCGTGGTCGCGCCCAGTGCGCCGGGAGCGCGGAACCAGCGCGCGATCCCCGCCGCGGCCCGCACGATCGGGCCGGTCGCGGCGAAACAGATCAGGATCGCGGCGATGAACGACATCGAGATCGCGGTCAGCGAGTAGCGGCCGAGATCGCTGCTCGCGATCAGCACCGCCGCCCCGGCCAGCCCGCCACCCGCGATGACGGCGAGCCAGCGCAGCAGCGGGCTCGCGGCGTCGGTCCGGCCCGCTCCGACCGGAGCCAGCGCCTCGATGGGCTGGACCTTGTACACCTGGCGGGCGGCGAGGGAGGCCGCGAGCACGCTGGTGCACACGCAGGCCACGACGGCGAACGGAATCACGTACCAGGGCACCGAGTATTCGGTGCGCGCCTCCACGGACTGCACGATCGCGGTGGGCAGTGTGCCGATCGCGATGCTGCCCATGAACACACCCAGCGCCGCGCCGACCGCGCCGCCGAGCACGCCGAGCAGCGCCGCCTCGGCCAGCAGGTCGCGCACCATCGGGCCGCGCTTGCCGCCGATCGCGCGCAGCAGCGAGAGCATCGGCCTGCGCTGGGCGATCGCCATGCTCATCGCGTTGTAGATGAGAAACGCCGAGACGATCAGCGCGGCCGCCGACGCCATGGTGGTGGAGTAGCGGACGATCTGCACCGCGCCGCCCGCCTGCGCGGTGCGCAGACTCGGCTCGGCCACCACCGCGCGGCCGGCCACCGCGTCGGTGAGTGCCGCGCGCACTTGGCCGAGATCGGCGCCCTGAGCGGGAATGATCTGCACCGAGTCCAGCCGCCCGGCCCGGTCCGTGATCGTCTGCGCGAGCCCGAGCGGGGCGGCGATGAGGTGGCCGTCGTTGAGTTTCCGGGAGGTCTCCGCGTCGAGGACACCCGCGACGGTGACCGTCGTGCCGCCCAGCGCGAACCGCTCGCCCTCGGCGCGGCCGAGCCCGGTGCCCACCAGCACCCCATTGGGCACCGAGAGCAGCTTCCCCGTGAAAGCGCTCATCGGAGCGGTCAATTCGCTGCCCAGCGCGCCGATGTTCGAGTCGGCGCCGATCAGCAGCGCACGGTCGGCGCCGGTGCCGATCTGCGCCCGCAGCATCGGCACCGCCACCGCGACGCCGGGTGTGGTCGCGATCCGCCGCAGCAATTGCTGGTCGAATCCCGCGTCGGTGATCCCGCTGACCTCCAGCTGCGCCTTCCCGCCAAGGCCGCGTGTCAGTCTGTCCACCGAGCCGGTGACCGAGCCGGAGATGCTCAGCACCGCCACCAGCAGCGACGCCGACACGCCCATCACGATCAGCGACATGAAGGTGCGGCCGCGGTGGGCGAGCAGCTCGCCGATATTGAACAGCCGCAAGCGATCCCACGCCGCGCCGATCATGCTGTTTCCCTTCCCGCCCGCATGGCCACGCAGCGCCGCCGACCGTTCACGCGTTGACCGTCCGCTCGACCTTGTCGTTGGACCCGATCCGGCCGTCGCGCAGGGTGATCACACGGTCGCAGTAGGTCACCGCGCCCATGTCGTGGGTCACCATCACCACCGAACTGCCCGATGCGGCGATCTCCCCGAGCAACTCGAGAATGGCGGCGCCGGTCTTGGAGTCGAGATTGCCGGTGGGCTCGTCGGCCAGGATCAGCGGCGGGTCCATGATCAACGCCCGCGCCACCGCCACCCGCTGCATCTGCCCGCCGGACAATTCGGCTGGGCGGTGTTCGGCCCGCGCCGCCAGGCCCACCCGGTCGAGCAACTCCAGGGCGCGCGGCTTGGCCTTGCGCAAACCCGTGCCGTCCAGCAGTTTCGGTATCGCCACGTTCTCCCACGCCGAGAGCGTGGGCAGCAGGTTGAAGAATTGGAAGACGAATCCGACCTGGTGACGCCGGAATTCCGACTGCTGCTCCTCGTCCAGCAAGCCGATCTCCTCGCCCCGGAACCGGATCGAGCCCGCGTCGGGACTGTCCAGCGCGCCGAGCAGATGCAACAGGGTGCTCTTACCGGAACCGGACGGCCCGATGATCGAGGTGAATTCCCCTGTCTCGATGCGCAATGCGACGTCGTCGAGTGCGCGGACCGCCTGGCCGCCGACCCGATACTCCTTCGTCACGCCCGATAGTTCCAGCATTGCCGGTTCCGGCATCGTCGTCCCCCGCTCCGTATGGTCGATCAAAGTTCTTCGTTCCTCATCGCGCGTTACCGCGCCATGGCCTCCGACGCGAGTTTGCGGCGACGATACTGTGCGTCGAGCACCGCGCGCAGCACCGGCTGCTCGGCCGCCAGTTCGAGATAGGCCTCCATCGCCGTCGATCCCTGGTCGAGTTTCGCGGCGAAGTGGAGGTTCCACCGGTAGCGCAATGTGAGCAGGAGCCCGTCCTCGCCGCCGAACAGCCGATCCAGATCGGGGAGTCCCGCGAACAGGTCGGGATCGGCCGGGTCGAGCGCCGCGCGGGTGAGTACGGTGTGCACGATGTCGGTTCGAGCGTGCTGATCCGTCCAGGACATGGCCATCGCCTTCCTCTGTGAATACCGCCAACGCTACGGACGCGACCGTCTTGTTGTCGTCGTGCCAGGGACCCGAATGCGTCTCCGACCATGGTAGGAGCGGCGGCCCGCTCGCGGGACGATGTACCGGCCCGGATCCGGCGGCTAGCCTTACAGAATGGGTTCGACCGGCGTATCCGAAGCACCGCCAGGTACGCCTCGCGCGGGCCGCGTGCGGGCCTCGATGCGGCGGGTCGGGGAGCGGTGCGCCGAGTTCGCACGCGATCCGGTCGCGGCCTTCCGGCGCAGCGTCGAGGAGTTGCCCTACGACTACCCGCCCTCGGTGATCGTCAGCGTCGACATCGCGGTCTTCGCCGTGGCGGTCGCGGCGGCGATCCAGCGGCACAGCTATTTCCCGACCCTGCTTCCGATCGTGGCGGTGCTACTGACCTGCGCTTTCGGTCCCTTGCACGCGTTGCTCGGCGTGTTGCCGCGCCCGCTGCTGCTCGGCGTAGTGGCCATGACGGCCGAGGCGCTGTTCCTCGCTCAACCGGTCGAGGCCGATTTCGCGCCGTTCGTCCTGGTCGCCGCCGCGGGCGAGATCGCGGCGATCGCGCCGAAACGGGTGAGCATCCCGGTCACGATCGCGATGATGCTGCAACTGGTCGCCTTCGCCGTGATCGGCCACGTGACCGAGGGGTTGCCGACGTATCTGGTCGGCATCGCCTTCGGCTGGATGGCCGGGTTGATGCTGCAGTACCAGCGCCGCTTCCTCTACCAGGAACGCGGGTATCAGGACATTCGCGCCGCGCAGGCTGCCGACGAGGAGCGGCACCGGATCGCCCGGGAAGTGCACGACGTGATCGCGCACTCGCTGAGCGTCACGCTGTTGCATCTCACCGCCGCCCGGCACGCATTGCAGACCGACCGCGACGTGGACGAAGCCGTGGAAGCGCTGACCGACGCCGAACGGCTCGGCAGGCAGGCGATGGCCGACATCCGCCGCACGGTGGGCCTGCTCGACGCGCGCCCCTGGAAACAGGCGCCGGAACCCGGTGTGGAGGACATCGAGGATCTGGTCGGCGATTTCGTGCGGGCCGGTCTGGACGTTCGCTACGACCGCGAGGGCGATCTCGGCGCGGTGTCGCCCGCGGTCGGGCTCGCGCTGTACCGGATCGGCCAGGAGTCGCTGGCGAACGTGGTCAAACACGCGCACGGCGCGTCCGCCAGGATCCGGGTCGCGGTGGACACGACGATGGTCACCCTCACGGTGGACAACACGGTGCCCGCCGGGCTGCCCGCCCAGCGCGGCGCGGGCATGGGTCTGTCCGGTATGCGGCAGCGCGCCGAACTGCTCGGCGGCCACATGACGGCGGGCCCGTCCGGCCGCGGCTGGTCGGTGCGCGCCGGTATTCCGCTCGCGCCCGGTCGCGGCGGATTCTCGTGTTCGGTGCTGCCGGGAACCGCCACCACCGGACGGGAGGGTTCGTGAGCGAGCGTCGGCGAACCGGAGCATCGGGCGTTGCCGGGTCCGGGCAACGAGGTGGGGTTGTGCGCGTTCACCGGCGAGTGAACCGAGAACGGAGCGTGCCGTCGTGCAGGTCGGAGCCGAACGCCACCGGGGTGCGGTCGTGAGCGTGACGACACCCGCCAGTAGCGAGGACGCCGTAACCGTGCTGGTGGTCGACGACCAGGAACTCGTGCGCGGCGGTCTGCGGCGCATCCTGCGCAGGCGGGACGGATTCGTGGTCGCCGAATGCGCCGACGGCGACGAGGTGCCCGCCGCCGTCGCGGAGGTCGGCCCCGACGTGGTGCTGATGGACCTGCGGATGAAACGGGTCGGCGGCATCGACGCGACCAGGATGCTGCGGGCGCGCGACGGGGCTCCGCCGGTCCTGGTGCTCACCACTTTCGACGACGATCAGTTGCTGTCCGGAGCGCTGCGCGCGGGCGCGGCCGGATTCATCCTCAAGGACTCGCCCGCCGAGGACCTCATTCGCGCGGTACGGATGGTCGCGGGCGGCGGCGCCTGGCTCGACCCCGCGGTGACCGGCCGCGTGCTGTCGGCCTACCGCACCGTACGCCCGGTGCGCACCACCACGGACGCGCGCCTGTCCGAGCTGACCGCGCGCGAATACGAGGTGCTCGAACTGATCGGGCGCGGCCGGGTGAACGCGGAAATCGCTCGTGAACTCGGCATCTCGGAAGTGACCGTGAAAAGTCATGTGGGGCATATCTTCGGCAAGCTCGAGCTGCGGGATCGGGCCGCGGCGATCGTGTTCGCGTTTGACCACGGGGTGGTGACACCCGGAGAATCCAATCTATGACGGGCAGGCTCCGGTCGCGTACCGCGTGATCTCGGTGTGCGTTCCAGGCCCGGGATGCGGAGGATGACGGGTGCAGGAACCTGGGCCGAGAACCGGGACGCGGTTCGGGCCGTACGAACTGCGGTCGTTGCTGGGCAAGGGGGGAATGGGGGAGGTATACGAGGCGTACGACACGGTCAAGGACCGGGTGGTCGCGGTCAAGCTGCTCTCCGAAGAACTCGCCAAAGACCCGACGTACCAACTGCGTTTCCGGCGCGAATCGCAGGCCGCGGCACGGCTGGCCGAACCGCACGTCATCCCGATCCACGACTGGGGCGTCATCGACGGGGTGCTGTTCATCGACATGCGGCTGGTCCGGGGCGTCGACCTGCGCACCCTGTTGCGCGGCAAGGGTCCGCTGAGCCCCGCTCGCGCCGTCGGCATCATCGAGCAGATCGCCTCGGCGCTCGACGCCGCACACGCGAATAATCTGGTGCATCGCGACGTGAAACCGGCGAACATTTTGGTCACGGACGCGGATTTCGCGTATCTCGCCGATTTCGGTATCGCGCACACCGAAGGCGACAGCGCGGTGACGCTGGTCGGCATGGCCGTCGGCTCCTACATCTATATGGCTCCGGAGCGCTTCGACGTCGGCCCGGTGACCGGCCGCGCCGACGTCTACTCGCTGGCCTGCGTGCTGCACGAGTGCCTGACCGGGGCGACGCCGTTCCCGGCGGCCAGCATGAACGTGCTGATCAAATCGCACATGTCCGAGCCGCCGCCGCGGCCGAGCGCGCAGGCCAGTGGCATTCCCCCCGCATTGGACGAGGTGGTGAACCGCGGTATGGCCAAGGACCCGGCCGACCGCTACCCGACCGCGACCGCGCTGGCCAGAGCCGCCCGCGCCGCGCTCACCTCGGCGCCTGTCACCGGGCCGACGCTGGTGGTGCGCGCGCCCGACCGGTCGCAGCAGGCCGGCGCGGCGATCGCGCCGGAACCGACCGGCGAGCTGCCCGTGATTCATCCGAGCGCGCCGACGGTGGTCCGGCCGACGGAGTTCCAGTTCACGCCGCTTCCGTCGGCTGATGCGCCGCAGCCGCCGCGAGCCCCGTTCCCGCCGGAGGTGGACTTGCCTCCGATGCGTCCCTTCCCGGACGCGCACCTGTATCCGGAAACCCGGGCGTATCTGGAGGCGGCGGGATATCCGCAGGCGCCGGAGCCTGCCGCGTCGCCATCGCAGGCGTTCGGGCAGGGTTCAGCCGCGCCGGGGGTTTTCGATTCCGCGTACGCGGGACAGGCGGACGACGCCGCGTACGCCGATCCGGATTCCACGCGGGTATACGCGGAACCGACTGTGGCGCAGGCATATTCCGATATGCCGCCGCAACCCTATTCGCAGGCCCCCGAAAATGCCTTCACCGAAAGGCATCCGGGGCTCGGGAACTACCCGCAGTATCCGGACCGAGAACAGCCACCCGCACCGCACGGCGCGCCCGACCACTTTCCCGCACCGGACTCCGCCCCGACCCAGTATCTGCCGGCAGAGCACCACGCACACGCGGCTCGCACCGACTATCCGCCGCCGGGCGATTACCCCGCGCGCACCGGCCGCCCCCTGGGCCGCGACGAACCGGAGTACGGCTATGACGAGTACGACGAGCAGCCTGATTACTCCGAGTCTCGTCCGAGTCGCTCCATAGCGCTGCCCATCATGGTGGCGGTTTTCGCCATCGTCGCGCTGACCGTCGGCGGCGCGATCGCCTGGCAATCGTTCGGCCGCGGCCAAGTCGAGACGCCCTCCGCCGCCGCGCAGTCCGAGGCGTCCGCGCCGGTGGCCGGGCCCACCACTCGCGCGCCGAGCCGCACATCGGCCCCGTCGGCCACGTCCACCTCGGCGAAGCCGACCCAGGTCACGCTGCCCGCGGGCGCGAAGCCGTGCGGCCAGGGGCAAGCCGCCGCCGGGACGTTCACCCAGTCGGCGACGGGTACCGCCGTGACCAGCTGCGCGTTCGCCGAGGAGGTGCGCAGAGCCTATGCCGCACTCGGCCAGACGCAGAACGCGACTCGTGACGCGCCGCGCTCGGTCGTGGCGACCAGCCCGGTCACCGGCCGCAGCTACACCATGAACTGCCTGCCCGAAGGCCAGGTCGTCACGTGCAGCGGCGGCGAGAACGCGGTGGTGTACGTCTACTGACGGTGCGGCGGTGGTCGGCTACGGCACGGCCGGGCTTCCGCCCGCGACCACCGGCAAGCCCGCCGCCTTCCAGGCTCGGAACCCTCCGACGAGGTCGGTCACCTGACGCAGTCCCAGACGCAGCCCGTCGGCGGCCGCGAGACTGGAGGCGTAGCCCTCGTTGCACACGATCACCACCGGGGTGTCGGCGGCGACGCCAGGCAGCCGGTGGTCGCCGTTCGGGTCGAGGCGCCACTCCAGGACGATCCGTTCGACCACGACCGCGCCGGGTATCTCACCCTCGGCGCTGCGGTTCGCGTGCGGCCGGATGTCCACGATCAGCCCGCCCTCGGCCTGCACCGCGGCGGCCTGCTCCGGCGTCACCCGTTCCAGCTGCGCTCTGGCCCTGGTCACCATGTCCTCGGCGCCTGTACTCATCGTGCATCCACTCCGCTCGCTGATGTCCCTGCGAAGTCAGCCAGCGTACGGTATTCGCGGACCGGCCGAAGCGGGGGAGAGTACGCGTGCACCGACGCGGCGGGCCACAGCTTGTCGTTGCGCAGCTGATGCGCTCGATCGGGACCGAATCCGACCGTGTCACCTGCCCGTCGTTCCGCCTTCCTGACCGTCCCGCCCAGATGCAGATATTCCTCGCTGAGTTCCCCCACGGTCATGGTGAACGAGCCGGACGCGCCGCCGTGGTCGTGCGGTTCGGTGCCCTGCCCAGGAGCCCAGGACAGCAGCCACAACTCCACGCCCATGGTCAGGGCCAGGCGGGTCCACCAGCGCTGCTCGGCGTCGAAGCGCACGATGTCCAGCAGCGGCGTGGCCAATTCCGCGGCCACCAAGCTGGTCAACCGGTGTAACTCGGCGGGCGACCACAGCGTCCGCTCCGGGTGGATGGCGTCTCGAACCAGCGGCACGTCGATGTCGGGATGGATATCGCGCGCGTGCTTGAGGTTCACCGGAACGGATGTGGTCACATGTGCTCCTGACGGGATCGATCGGATGAGCGGCTCGTGGCTGCCGCGTGGATTCTCCGCCATCGCGCCCGGATTTCCACGAATCACGATCAGGGCGAATAAAATTCATCGTTCGCCTTTCACCGCCGCACACCGGGCCTCGGCGTCCGGTGCCGCCGCCGATCGGCTACCCGAACCCGGGCATCGGCGGGGATTCCGGGAAGACGACGGGCAACGACACGAGGGCACGGTGGAACGGTCCCGGTCGCCAGGACAGCTCTTCCGGCTCGACCGCCAGTCGTAGCTCGGGCAAGGCATCGAGTAGTTGGTCGATGGCGTCCTGCGCGATCAGGTACGCCATCGATTTGGCGGGGCAGGAGTGCGGTCCGGCTCCCCAAGCCAGGTGCGCCCGGCTGTCGGTGTGCTGGCCGGTGTGGATCGCCGGATCGGTGTTGCACGCCGCCATGCTGATCACGACCGGCTGGTGCGCGGGCAACCACACGTCGTCGATGAGGATCGGCTGCTTCGGGTAACTGAAGCAGTAGTTGGCGCCGGGCGGGTCGTCGAACAGCACCTCGTCGAGTGCGTCGCGGGTGGACAGGCTGCCGCCGAATAGCCCGCCCGCGAATCGGCGGTCGGTGAGCATCAACAGCAAGGTGTTGGCGATCAGGTTCTGCTGTGGCTCGATCCCCGCCCCGTACAGGGTGACCAACTGGTGGATCATCTCCATGTCGTCGAGGCCGACGGAGTGCCGCAGCAGTCGCGAGGTGATGTCGTCCCCCGGACTCCGCCGCTTCATCTGCACGAGGTCGAACAGCGCGTCGGCGAGCATCGCGTTGCCCTTGTCCGCGTTGACGCCCTCGAAGATGGCGGC
Source organism: Nocardia sp. NPDC004260 (assembly GCF_053603155.1). NCBI lineage: Bacteria > Bacillati > Actinomycetota > Actinomycetes > Mycobacteriales > Nocardiaceae > Nocardia > Nocardia sp. NPDC004260. The sequence goes on from NZ_JBSGEZ010000019.1 coordinate 40,510, forward strand.
CATGCCGATCGCGACGTGCTGCCCGATCTCCGGCGGGCAGCCGAGCATCGAATTGAGCACCGCGAATGTGAGCGGGAACGCGTACTGGCTGATCAGATCCGCCGCACCGTCTTGGCAGAAGGCGTTGATCAGCGGGCCCGCGATCTGTTCGGTCGTCGTGTGCAATCCGTGCAGGTCGACCGCGTCGATAGCGGCGACATTCACCTGCCGGTAGCGCTGGTGCTCGAATCCGGTGTTGCGCAGCGCGTTCGGCCGCCACTCCATCATCGGCAGGATCGGGCAGCCAGCGGGAATGCCCTGCTGCCAGGTGCGTGGGTCCGAGGGAAAGTGCACCGGGTCGTTGAGGATTCGCAGGGCCGTGTAGTAACCGATCACCAACGTCGCGGGCACATCCGGCGCCAGTTCGATCGGCACGAGCGAGCCGTACCGGCGGCGCATCTCACGGTAGGCGTTATGTGGGTCCGCGGCGAATGCCTCCGTGTACAACGCGACCCGCGGCCCGTCGGTGTCTAGTGGCGAATTGTGCTGGACTGGACAGCTTTTCGTGCTTTCAGAAGCGGATTGCGGGGACTGTGGCGTGGACAAAGGGCATGACTCCAGAAGAGAAGGCTCGTCGCCGGCGCGTGCGGGCACGCGGGGTCGGCTATGCGCCGGTCAGGTGCATGTTTTCCGATGTAGCTACGGGATCGTAAGCAGTTCCGGCGCCGTGGTGGGGTGGTTTGAGCCACCCGATCGGTGAACGCGGGGCTGTCCGCCGCGGCCGCGTCGGTCTGGGGCTTGCTCGCGCCCCTCGGCAGGCGACTCGCCGAGCACGTCGCCGTTTCGTCCGTACGGCGTGGGGATTCGGTGGCCACAGAGGCCTCGGTCGCGTGCGTCCGCTTGTTCGGACGGGCGCGGATGCCCCGCCCGAGCGCTCTTCAGTGTGAGCGGAAGCGTCGTGGCGACTGACTCACCAAGCCCCGCCTCCGTTGCGCGATCGGGGGTTCGGCGTTCATGCGATGGTCGGCCTGATCATCCGAGGTCCGCCGCATACCGTTCGGCGACGCGAGCGACGGGATGGTGTCCTCTCTCGTCGGGCATGGCGTCGAGATGACGTTCCATGGCGTCGAGGCGGTTTCAGGGCTGTGGCCACGACCGCAGTGCGATGTCCGCGGTCCGGCGCAGGTGCGACGGTTTCGCGCCCGAGGCCGCTTGGACCGCGATCCCGTCGGAGACCGTCATGAGGTAGCGGGCGAGGTCGGCGGGTTTGCTGTCCTCGGGAAGGTCGCCCTCGGCGCGTGCTCGCTCCAAGCGCCGCCGCAGCGCGGCCTCGCCCGCGAGGCGGACCGCCACCGCGCTCTTGCGGCTGTGCTCGGCTTCCGGCCCGCAGGCTTGGGCGCTGCGCACCGATAGGCAGCCGGGGCTGTCGTGCCCGGTGGTCAGCTCGATCGCGCCGGCGAGGTACGCGGCCGCGACCGCGCGAGCGGTCGGGAGTTCGATAGCTTCGGTGAGGTAGCGCCCTGGTCCGTCGACATAGCGTTCGAGCGCTCGGTCGAACAGTTCGGCTTTGCTGCCGAAGGCGGCGTACAAGCTGGGACGGTTGATGCCCATCGCCGCGGTGAGATCCGACAACGCGGCGCCCTCGTAGCCGTACCGCCAGAACACCTCCAGCGCGCGGTCCAGCGCGCTGTCGATGTCGAAGCTCCGGGGCCTGCCTCCCGGCATGGGCACCTCCCACTGCTGTTTGCCTATCGGTACCTTAGGCCGCCGCGGTGCGCCCTCACAGGTCGCCGACCGGTCTGCGCACACCGGTTTCCGCGGCTTCGGCGATGGCGTCGACGAGGCGGCGCTGGCGCAGGCCCACGGTGAAGTCGGGCCGAGCGGTCCTGCCCTCGGCGATAGCGCTGGCGGTCTCGCGGTAGACGCCCGCGACGTGGGCGACCGGGCCCGCGGGCAGTGTGGACGGCACCAGGCGGTAGCGGTCCGGGATCGGGAGTTCGCTGACGGACCCCCGGTCGGTGCGTAGTTCGATGCGCCAGTCGGCCCAGTGCGGATACATCCCGGCCTGCACCGGGCTGATGGCGAGAGCCCCCTCCGTACCGCGAATGTGCAGCGCGAATCCGGACGGAGCATCCGCGTTTCCGCCGTGCACGGTCACCGCGGCGACCGCGCCGCTCTTCAGGCGACCGGCCAGGACCAACTGCTCCGGCTGCCGATTCGGGACGGTCCGGCCGGTGCCGACGACGGTCAATTCGTCGTGCAGTGTGGCGACGACGGCGGACACTTTGGCGAGTTCACCGGCCAGGCGTTCGAGCACCGCGAGCACGTGCCCGGCCATGATCGTCAGCAGACCGGTGCCCTGGGCGGGATCGGTGGTCCAAGCCAATTCCGGCCGAATCGAACCGCCGCCGAACGGATCTCCGGCGGCGATGACGGTGACCGCGGAAACGGCGCCGATCCGGCCCGCCGCGAGCAGATCGCGGACGAAGTTCACCGACGGCGAGTGGTAGCCCTGCAAGACCACCGCGTGCACTACATCCGCCGCTGTCGCCGCCGCGGTCAGCTCGGCGCTCTCGGCCGCGCTCGCGCCCATCGGCCACTCGCAGACGACGTGCTTGCCCGCCGCGAGCGCCGCGCGCACCACCGCCGCGTGCCCCGGTGACTTCACCGTCGCCACAACCAGATCCACCTCGGGATGCGCGGCCAGCTCGGCCGCGTCGGTGAACGCGTGCGTGGCGCCGGTAGCCTCGGCCGCGGCGGCGGCCGAGGCGGGGTTGGTCGTCGCCACCGCCGTGACGCGGAACTCGGGTAGTGCGGCCAGCGCGGGCAGGTGGGTCGCGGCGGCCCAGCTTCCGGTGGGATTCGCGCCGACGACGCCGACACCGAGCGGGGCGGTGCTACCGGTCATGAGGACTCCTAGTTCTGTACCGTTTGGTAGCAAACTAGACGCGCCGCGGTTGCGCGGCAACCGATAATTTACCGATAGGTAAAAAATTAGCCGATTCGAGAGTGTGCCCCCTTCGCTTCGGCTCCAGTGATGGTTGCTGAGAGATTGCGATTAAGTGTGCGAGAGATTTGCGCCGGATCGGGACGGCGGTGCTCCGGGGTGGTCCGCCGCGGGAGTGCCCGCGGGTTGGAAGTTCACGTCCGGGCAGTGGCGCCACTCCGGCGAATTGGCGGTGACCGTGCTTGCGGCGGGGGCGTCGGCCGGGCTCGATCCGATCGTGGCTGCCGAACTGCATGGCGGTGGTCGTTCCCGGCCTCGGGGGCTTGCGTCCACCGCCTCGATGTGCTGTCTGTAGAGCCGGGTGCATCTCGTCGTGAAGTCCGCCAAACGCGCTCGCGGGCAGCCTTGCCCTCGGGGGCGTACCGCCGGCACCCAAAAAATCCTGCGGTAATACTCGAATGCTATTGAACGCGACCGGGGTGCGCTGACCCGTTCGGCAGTGGCCGTGGCGGTCAGAGGTTTTCGGTGAACTGGGGCGTAATCAATTCATCTAGTACGTTCTCCGGGATAACGAGAAGCAGTTCTCGGGTGAGGCCGACGGCGAACGTCGGTTCCGAACCCGGCCGCTCGGCGACATCGGGCGGGTAGGTGGAGGTGTCCATGCTTGTTGACCGCGCCGTCGTCATCTGGCGGGGAGACAAGAGTCAGTCGACCCGAGGCCGCGCCCCTGTCGCCGCGGTCGCCGGTCGGCGAGCCGGGGGAGTTCGCGAGAAGAATGTGCCGAAAATGTCTACTGATCGATTCCGCAGAGTTCGAAACGTCCTGGGTTGTGCGGCGCTTGCCGCGGCTCTGGTAGCCGGGTGCGGTACCAACCGCGCCGAGGATTCGTCCAGCGAGCCGACCATCACCGAGGCCGCGGCCCGCACCGACCAGAAGGGCCTGTCCATCATCGTGCCGGGCACCTTGGCCGCGAGCTACGCCGAGCTCGCTGCGGGCGTGCGCGGGAAGATGGGCATGGCCATCGTGCCGGTCGGCGGCGAGCAGCCGATCACCTTCGGCGAATGGACCAGCGGTCCGGCCTGGTCGACGATGAAGGTGCCGCTGACCGTCGCCGCGCTGCGGCGCAGTCCGAGCAGCTCGAACTACGCCGCGTCGGCCGCGATCACGCAATCCGACAACGCCGCCGCCGACGTGCTGTGGCAGTCGCTGGGTACGCCGCAGGAGGCGGCGCAGGCCGTGCAGGCGGTGCTGCGCGAAGGCGGGGACAACAAGACCGTCGTGCCCGCCACCCGCGCCCGTGCCGAACACTCGGCCTTCGGTCAGGCGGAGTGGTCGCTGATCGACCAGGTGCGGTTCGCTTCACATTTGCCGTGTCTGCCCCAGACCGACCGCGTGACTTCGCTGATGGAACAGGTCATCGCCAGCCAGCGCTGGGGTCTCGGCGAGTTCGGCGGCGCCGAGTTCAAGGGCGGCTGGGGGCCGGACGTGTCGGGCAACTACCTGGTGCGGCAGTTCGGGATCATCAACGTCCCCTCGGGGCAGATCGCGATCGCGGTCGCGGTGCAGCCGGAGTCGGGATCGTTCAGCGACGGCATGAACGTTCTGGACAAACTGGCCACGGTCGTCTCCCAGCATCTCGACGAGCTGTCCGGGGGTCATTGCGCGGCCGCGTGAGGTCATCTGTCCAGGTCAGTGTTACGCGACGTTCACGGGGGCGGGGCTGCCGAGATCGGACATGAGGGGCAAGATAGCGGCCATGCGCATCGGAGTTCTGACCGGAGGCGGAGACTGCCCAGGACTGAACGCGGTCATCCGCGCCGTCGTTCGCACCGCGAACGGCCGTTACGGAGACGCGATCGTCGGCTTCGAGGACGGTTGGCGCGGCCTATTGGAGGACCGAAAGATCCAGATCCGCAACGACGACCGCACCGACCGGATCCTCACCAAGGGCGGCACCATCCTCGGCACCGCCCGCACCAACCCCGACGTGCTGCGCGAGGGCCTCGGCCGGATCAAGCAGACCCTGGACGACAACGGCATCGAAGCCCTGATCCCGATCGGCGGCGAGGGCACGCTCACCGCCGCGAGCTGGTTGTCCGACGAAGGTGTACCGGTGGTCGGCGTCCCGAAGACCATCGACAACGACATCGATTGCACCGACGTCACTTTCGGCCACGACACCGCCTTGAACATCGCCACCGAGGCGATCGACCGGCTGCACACCACCGCCGAATCGCACCAGCGCGTCATGCTCATCGAGGTGATGGGCCGCCACGCGGGCTGGATCGCGGTCGGCGCAGGCATGGCGGCGGGCGCCCATCTGACGCTCGTGCCGGAGGTCCCCTTCGAGGTGGACGAGGTGTGCGCCATGATCAAGCGGCGTTTCCAGCGCGGTGACAAGCACTTCATCTGCGTCGTCGCCGAGGGGTCGCACCCGGCGCCGGACTCCGGGTTCACCTTGCGCGAGGGCGGCATCGACGAGTTCGGCCACGAGCGGTTCACCGGCGTCGCCCAGCAGCTCGGCGTGGAGATCGAGCGGCGCATCGGCAAAGAGGTCCGCACCACCGTGCTCGGTCACGTGCAGCGCGGCGGCAGCCCCACGCCCTACGACCGGGTGCTGGCCACCCGCTTCGGCCTGCACGCGGCCGAGGCGGTGCACGCGGGCAAGTTCGGCCAGATGGTCGCGTTGCACGGCGCCACCATCGACCTGGTCCCGCTGTCGGAGGCCACCAAGCAGCTCAAGCGGGTGCCTTCGGAGCGCTACCGCGAGGCGGAGGCGTTCTTCGGGTAGGGCGCTCCTCCGGGTTCGACCCACAGGTGATAGCGTCGGATAGCATTCGACGCTATCATCGACCTGTGTCCCGAACTATCAGCCAAGCTGAACTGCGCAACGGAAGTGCCGCTGTGATGGATGCTCTGGAAGCGGGTGAGGATTTCATCATCACCCGCAACGGCCGCCCAGTGGGTGAGTTGCGGCCGTTGGCGCCAGCGCACGAGGTCACAACCGCTGAGCTGAAGCGGCGGCTCGCGCGCTTTGCTCGCGCGGGCAGCAGCGTCGAGGAGCGTGCCCAGGTGGACGCGATCTTCGGGGAAGACCGGCTCGATGAGCAGTGAGCGGCTGGACTCTGGCCTGCTGGATACATGCGTACTGATCGACCTCGATGAAATCCCGGAAGATCAGCTTCCGCTTGTGTCGAAGATCAGCACCGTGACCCTTGCGGAACTGGGGTTGGGGGTTGCCGCAGCGCCCGACGCTACCAGCAGGTTGTTACGTACCGAACGCCTTCAAGAGTTCGAAAGCGCCTTCGCAGCATTGCCTTTCACTGCAGAGGCTGCTCGCCGATTGACTTTGATGGCCGGTTTGCTGACGGTCGGAGGACGAAGCCCGAAACCACGCAAGTTCGATCTGATGATCGGCGCAATCGCTTCCATTCACGGATTGCCGCTGTTTACCCGTAACCCCACAGACTTCTATGGCCTCGAGCAAGTGCTGACTGTCGTTCCGGTTTGAGCCGTCTCACCGGCGCGTGTGGTGAGTTCGCACGAGCAGCCGCGCTGTTTCGGTAGTTGGTCGGCGCGGGTCGGTACCCTGAGTCGCATGCGCAGTGGGCGACTGATCGCGTTGGCTCTGTTCGTGATCGCGGCACTGGTGGCCGGGTGCTCGGAGTCGAATCCCCCCGAGCCGACCACGGGTGACTGGCACGGCGCCGTCGAGGTCCCCGGCCAGCCGGTGCAGGTCGGCGTGAGTTTCCACGACGACGGCACGGCCACCGTCGACATCCCGGCGCAGGGCATGAGCGGCGTGCAGCTCAAAGACGTCAGCACCGACCGCGACGGCGTGTCCTTCGCGGTCCCCGACGTCCCGGGCGATCCGGTGTTCCACGGCAAGTACGAGTCCGGAACCGACCGGATCACCGGAGATCTCACCCAGGCGGGGCAGAAGTTCCCGCTGGTGCTGAGCCGGGGCAAGGTCGTGCCGCCGGCCCATCCGCAGGAACCGAAGCCACCGTTCCCGTACAAGACGGAGGAGGTCACCTACAGCAACGGCGGCATCACCATCGCGGGCACGTTGACCGAACCGCAGGGCCCTGGCCCGTTCCCCGCCATCCTCATGATCACCGGAAGCGGCGCCCAGGACCGCAACGAGGAACTGATGGGGCACAAGCCGTTCCTCCTGCTGGCCGACACCTTCACCCGCGCGGGCTACGCCGTGCTGCGCACCGACGACCGAGGCGTCGGCGGCACCGGCGGCAAGCTGGACGACGCGAACTACACCGACCTGGCCGAGGACGCCGCCGCGGGCGTCCGCTTCCTGCGGGCCCGCTCCGAGATCGACCCGGCGCGAGTCGGGCTCTTCGGCCACAGCGAGGGCGGATACCTCGCGCCGCTGGTCGCCGCGCGCCCCGACAGCGGCGTCGCGTTCGCCGTCCTGATGGCCGGACCCGGCGTCCCGGGCTCGGAGGTGCTCGTCGAACAGACCCGCTTGCTCGCCACCGCGAACGGAACACCTCCCGACCAGGTGGAGACCCAGGTCCGCGACATGGCCGAACTGTCCGCCCTGCTGAAGGCGGGCGACCTCGACGGAGCGAGACAACTGGCCGTTCGGCAGAACCAGGCCCTGCCCGCCGACCAGCGCGTGCCCGACGACCAGGCCGCCGCGCAGATCACGCCGTATCTGGCCGCCCTGGTCGCCTACGATCCGGCGCCCGCCCTCTCCGCGCTACGCGTTCCGGTGCTCGCGTTCTTCGGCGGCAAGGATCTCCAGGTGCCCCCCGCGCAGAGCGAGCAGCCGATGCGCGCCCACCTCGCCGCCGACCCCGATGCGACCGTCCACGTCTTCCCGGGTCTCAACCACCTGATGCAGCACACCGAGACCGGCCTTCCCCGCGAGTACGGCGCCATCGAAACGACCATCGCTCCCGAGGTGCTCGACTACGTCACCGGCTGGCTGCGGCAGCGGGTCCCGGTGAAGTAACACCGCGCCGCGGGACGCGAGAGCCGCTGCGCTGCGACGGGAGCGCTTACCTAAACTGATGGCCATGAGCGCACCCACGGTCGACCTGATGGATTACTCGGATGTCATCGCCCGGTTCGAGCCGGTGCTCGGCATGGAGGTCCACGTCGAGCTGAACACCGCGACGAAGATGTTCTGCGGTTGCCCGACCGAGTTCGGCGCCGAGCCGAACACCCAGGTGTGCCCCGTGTGCCTCGGCCTGCCCGGTTCGCTCCCGGTCGTCAACCAGAAGGCCGTCGAATCGGCCATCCGGATCGGGCTGGCGCTGAACTGCTCGATCACGCCGTGGGGCCGGTTCGCGCGGAAGAACTACTTCTACCCCGACCAGCCGAAGAACTACCAGATCAGCCAGTACGACGAGCCGATCGCCACGAACGGGCACCTGGACGTGGTGCTCGACGACGGCAGCACCTTCCGTGTCGACATCGAGCGCGCGCACATGGAGGAGGACACCGGCAAGTCGGTGCACATCGGCGGTGCGACCGGCCGCATCCACGGCGCGAGCCACTCCCTGCTCGATTACAACCGGGCGGGCGTGCCGCTGATCGAGATCGTCACCAAACCGATCACCGGCGCGGGGGAGCGCGCCCCCGAGGTGGCGCGGGCGTACGTGACGGCGCTGCGGGATCTGCTGAAGTCGCTCGGGGTGTCCGACGTGAAGATGGAGCAGGGTTCGCTGCGCTGCGACGCGAACGTCTCCCTGATGCCCATCGGCGCAACGGAATTCGGCACCCGCACGGAGACCAAGAACGTCAACTCGCTGCGCAGCGTCGAGGTCGCGGTGCGCTTCGAGATGCGCAGGCAGGCCGCTGTGCTCGCGGCAGGCGGCACGATAGTCCAGGAGACGAGGCACTTCCACGAGGCCGACGGCACCACTTCGCCCGGTCGCCGCAAGGAGACCGCCGAGGACTACCGCTACTTCCCCGAGCCGGACCTCGAGCCCGTCGCGCCCGCGGCGGAGTGGGTCGAGCAGTTGCGCGGCACCATTCCCGAGTACCCCTGGCTGCGCCGTGCGCGCATCCAGTCCGATTGGGGCCTGTCCGACGAGGTGATGCGCGACCTGGTCAACGCGGGCGCGCTTGACCTGATCATCGCCACCGTCGACGCGGGCGCACCGGCCAACGAGGCGCGCTCCTGGTGGGTCGCCTACCTCACCGAGAAGGCCAAGGAGCGCGAGGTCGCGCTGGAGGAGCTGCCGATCAGCCCGGCCCAGGTCGCCGAGGTGATCAAGCTGGTCGACGCGAAGACGATCAACAACAAGGTGGCCAAGCAGGTCGTCGACCACGTGCTGGCAGGCGAGGGCGACCCGGCGCAGATCGTCGAGGCCAAGGGCCTCGGCATGGTCAGCGACGACAGCGCCTTGCAGTCGGAGGTGGAGAAGGCCCTGGCCGCCAACCCCGACATCGCCGACAAGATTCGCTCAGGCAAGGTGCAGGCCGCGGGCAAGATCGTCGGTGACGTCATGAAGGCGACCCGCGGTCAGGCCGACGCGGCGCGCGTCCGCGAACTGGTCCTGGCCGCCTGCAGCTAGGTGCGGCGGTCGACCCCGACCACGCTGTATGACGTGGTCGGGGTAGGCGGCGTGGTGTAGCGCGCGTTCGGCAGGTAGAGCCGCTCCTCGTACGCCGCGACTGTCGTCGGTACGTCGAAGCGCGGGTCGGTGACGCGTCCTACGACCGATCCCGTAGCGCCCGCGTGGTCGAGCGCGACCACCGCGATCGTGTTGGACCGGTTCTGCACGACCAGAAGTGTGTCGCCGCGTAGCAGCAGTCCGTCCCCATTGGGCAGGGTCTCGGCGCCGATGTCGATCCGCCGTGTCGTGCCCGTCGCCGGGTCGACGCGGAACAACCGGCCGGTCACCGACTGCATGATGATCAAGCCGGTGCCGTCGGGTGTGCGCAGTGCCGAGCGTTTCGACGTCTCAGTAACCGACGGTGAAATGTTCGTTCTCGCGGGGGTTTTCGAGCTCGTCCAGAACGGCTACGGCAAGGTCTTCCGCCGAGATCCGGGACGCGCCGTCGGCGCCGGTGATAAGCGTCGTGGTGCCCCGCCGGTACTTCCCGGTGCGCTGTCCGGGTTCGAGGAGGGCGGGTGGGCTGAGATAGACCGAGTCGGCCGGATGCGCTCGGCAGGTGTCCCATTGCGCCACGCTCGCGGCGGCGATGGTGCGGATCGACGCCGGTACGTATTCCGGACTGTCGATCACCAGCCGCTCGGGGTGTCCCGGAACCCGTAGCGGCGCGGCGCCGCCGACGACGAGGATGCGCGTCCCGGTGGCCGCGGCCGCGTCGAGCAGGGCTGTCGTGGTCGCCGTGACGGTGTGTTCCTGCCCAGCGGCCGCACGGGTCGCGGCCACGATCGCGTCGGCGCCGTCGAACAATTCGCTCATCCGGACCTTGTCGTTCGCGTCGCCCTCGGCAACGGTCACCATGGGCGGCAGGGCGATCCGCCGCCCTTTCCGGAAGGCGGCGACGATCTCGTGGCCGCGGCTGGCGGCCTCGTCGACGACGCACGAGCCGACCATGCCTGCGGCTCCGACTACGGCGATCTTCATTTCGATATCCCTTCGGGTGCTGCGACAGGAGCGGACGAGCGGGTGGGCGCGGGAAGCTGTCCCGCGACGATCGCGGCGAGCGCGAGCCCGAACCCCGCGAGTTGGACCGGGCCGAGTGTCTGGCCGAGCAGAACGGCGCCGAGAACCGCCGCGACCAGCGGCGAGAGCAGAACCAGAACCGCGACGGAGGTGACGGGCAAGGAGCCGATGCCGCGGAACCACAGGACATACGCGAGCAGACCCCCGACCAGCCCCAGCCATAGGTACCCGAGAACGGCGGGCGGGTCGATCGCGGGAGGCGGCCCTTCGACGAAGAACGTGAGAGGCAGCAGGAACAGCCCACCGGCAGTGAGTTGCCAGCCCGCGAACGCCGTGGGACCGGCCTCGGCAGGCCGCCCCCACTTCTTCGTGAGGGTCAGGCCGATCGCCATGGAAGCCGCGGCGGCAAGGCCCGCGACCACCCCGGTGAGGTCGAAGGCCGCGTCCGGCCCGATCACCACCAAGCCGATGCCGACAAGGCCTATCGCTCCCCAGACGAGGCGCCGAGCGGAGGGGCTTTCGCCCAAGATCACCACGGCCAAGACGGCCACGACGAGCGGCTGGGCCGCCGCCAAGGTCGCGGCCACGCCGCCCGGTAGGCGTTCAGCGGCGAGGAACAGCATCGGGAACAGCAGCCCGATGTTGAGCACACCCAGCACCGCGGCTTTGCCCCACCAAACTCCGCGCGGCAGCGTCCGCGTGATCGCCAGCGCGATCAGACCCGTCGGCAACGCGCGCAGGAGACCGGCGAACAACGGGTGTCCCGGTGGGAGCAGCTCGGTGGTGACGACATAGGTCGTGCCCCATGACGCGGGAGCGAGCGCCGTCAGAACGGTGCGCGGCAGGGTTCCCAGTGGCGCAGTTCCGCCGAAAGCCGCCTGGGTTGCTGGACTTTTCACCTTCGCAGTCTCACGCGAAAGTGATCAATGAGTCCAACACATGTTTGTCACTTCATCAATCGTGTTTAATGATCAATCCATGGAGCTCCAGCAGATGCGCTACGTCATCGCCGTGGCCGAGACGAACAGCTTCACCCGGGCCGCCGAACGATGCCTCGTCGTGCAGTCCGCCCTCAGCCATCAGATCGCGCGTCTGGAACGGGAATTGGGCGCGCGACTCTTCGAGCGCACCAGTCGCCGGGTGCGCCTCACACCGGCCGGCGCGGCGTTCCTCCCCGCCGCCCGCCAGTGCCTGGACGCCGCCGAGCGCGCCGCCGCCGAGGTGGCCGCGGCGGTCGGCGAGGTGCGTGGGCGGCTCGCCGTCGGGCTGATCCCTACGGTCGCCGCGGTGGACATTCCGGAGGCGCTGCGCGATTTCCGCCGCCGTCACCCGCACGTGCGCATCAGCCTGCGCGTGGGTGCGAGCGAGGAACTGGTGGAGAAGGTCGAGCAAGGAGCCATCGACGTCGCATTCCTCGGATTGCCGACCACGACACGACCCCGAGGCGTGGTCGCGCACGAACTCGCCCGCGACCGGCTCGTAGCCGTCGTCGCGCCGGACCACCCGCTCGCCGGAGAGCGATCGACCGACCTGCGCACATTGTCCGCCGAGGTCTTCGTGGATCTCCCGGCCGGGACCGCCGGACGTCTCCAGTCCGACCAAGCCTTCACAGCCGCCGGTCTGGACCGCGACGTCGCTTTCGAAGTGACCAGCGCGGACTATATCGCCCGACTCGTCCGCCCCGGCCTCGCCATCGCCATGCTCCCGTCCGCTTACGTGCCCCAACTGGAGGGCGTGACCACCATCGAGGTCACCGATGCCCCCGCCCGAGTCGAATACGTCATCTGGAGCCGCAGCCGCACACCGGCGGCCACCGCGTTCCTCACCGTTCTCGGCATCGCCGCGCAGGCCTCGGACGACTCCTGAAGAATCTCGTCTCATCTCGGCGCAAGCGCCGCACCGGGAGAGATGCTGTGGAGGGACATTCTGACCTCCTTCGCCCCCCTGACCTGATCGGACTCTGCCGGATGTGTCGGTGTCGAGTGGCACGAGCGAAATCTGGGTCCGTCCGTCGCTTCCCAGGGCGGTCGGCGCCGGTTCCGGCAGCGAGATCGGCGCGCATGCCGTTGTGCGCTCGCCTCGGTCGGGGGCGGCTGTTCGTTCGTGCGGAAGGAGTGAGCGGCAGCCACCCACCACCTCGACAAGGCAAAGCGCCAGGGCGCGCGATTACCGCCGCACGCGCCCAGCGCACCTCGACCACGTTTTTCGAGCGAACCGAGACCGAGCCTGTTCCGTTCGCGGCCCGGCTCGCGTCCGAGCGGCCGCCGCGTCCGCGACGAAGTCGCCAGCGGCGGTTGCTCGGACGCGAGCCATAAGAGGGCCGCGAACACCCGGCGCCGCAGGCGCTGGAAAGATCAACACAGCCGCGCCCGCGCGGCCGACAACTCAGTCCGGTCCGCCGCCTCCGGCCTGGGGCGGCGGAATGCGGACGACGCGGTCGTCGAACGGTCCCGGTTGGCCGTCGGTCTTGTTCACCGTGGCCACCCAGATGGTGCCGTCGGCGCCGACCGCCGCGCCGCCGAGTTGCCCGTACTTGTCCTGCGCGGTCAGCGTCGGCGTCGCGGTGACCGCGTGGGTGGTCGGGTCGGCGGCGGCGATGGCGAGGGCCTTCGCGCGGGTCATCGAGATCGCGACACCGTCCGAGGCGGCGGCGCACCCGGCGACGCCGGGCCGGTCCGGCCAGGTCCACATGGTGGTGACCACGCCGTCGCCGCCGAGTCGTTGCAGCCGGTCCTCGGCGGCGGTGCGGTCGGTGATCCAGATGCTGTCCTTGCTGTCCCGGCACACGTCTCCGGCGGTCCCGATGCCCGAGACGGCGACCTCCGGCGTGAGTGTGCGGCCGGGTACCGGGGAGCTCACGCGCAGCAGCTTGCCCGCGAGGGAACCGGCCGAGGCGGCCGCGCCGGGGTTGCCCGCGTCGCCGGTCAGCACGAGCATCTGGTCGGACGAGGCGAATTCGATCGCGCCGTGATTTCCACTGGAGCCCTTCGGGATTCCGGTGAGCACGTCCTTCGGTGAGCCGCCTTCGGCGATGCGGACCACCCGGTTGTCACTGCCGGTGGTGATGTACGCGTACATCAGGCCGTCTTCGTTGTAGGTCGGGGACAGCGCGATGTCGCTGAGGCCGCCGTCGCCGGAGCCGTCCACGTCCAGCCGGGCGATCTCGACCGGCGGCTGGTCGGGCACCACCTTCAGGATCCGCCCGGTCCTGCGCTCGGCGACCAGCGCGCCGTCGGGAAGCGCGACCAAGCCGCCGGTGGTGTCCAGGCAGGTGGCCACCACCGCGGGGTCGGGATCGATGCACGGGCCGCTCGGCCGGGTGGTCGAGGTGGGCGGCTGGCTCGGCTTCTTCGGGTCGATGTTGGCTCCGTGCAGGGTCGGTTCCGGGGTGAACGGACTGGACGCCGAATCGTCGAACCGGGCGCATCCGACCAGCAGGACGGAGCCGAGCGCCAGGCTCGCCGCGACGCGGCCCACGACAACCAAACTCATAGCCCAGACGTTACGGAAATTCCGTCGCCCGCGCCCTTCCGGGTGGGGGTGTCGCGCGCGCACTGACACGCCGCGCTGTACTTGCCCGCCCTGGTGCGGTGCGGCATAGGGTATTGGCCGTGACCGACAAGCCGAAAGACACGCCCGAATCCAAGGCCGGGAACGCCGCTCCTTCCACGGCCGAGCAGGCGGCGGTGTCGTCCACCGGTCGGGGAGTGACCAGCCCGTACGATTCGCCGACCGAGCAGTTCGAGCGGGTGGATCCGGCCCAGCGGCCGCAGCTGTCCAAGGACGTCCCGCGCACCGAGGAAGAACTCGGGCTCGAGCCCGAGGTCCCCGCTACCGGCGCGAACAGAACCGCTGCCGGCGCGACAGCGGCGCCCACCTACGACTACGCGAGCATCCCACCCGCCCCCGCCCCGCCGAGCGACACCGCGCGTCTACGTCGCCGCAACGGCGAGGTCCGCCGCGGCACGCTCGATCTCGGATTGTTGCTGCTTCGCTTGGTCGTCGGCGCCACTTTCCTCTACCACGGCCTGCAGAAGCTGACCGGCTGGTTCCACGGCCCCGGCCTGGACGGCACCCGCGACATGATGGAGCGCGGCGGCTGGGACCACCCGAGCGTGTCCGCCCTCCTGGTGACAGCGGGCGAGGTCGGCGGCGGTGCCCTGCTGATCCTCGGCCTGCTGACTCCGCTGGCGGCCGGTGCGGTGCTCGCGGTCATCCTGGACGCCTGGGCCTGGAAGCAGGGCATGGCCCCCGGGTTCCAGTACAAAGCCGGTCCGGGAGCGGTGGAATACGAGAGCGTCCTCGCGGGCGTCTCGGCCGTCATCATCCTGACCGGCCCCGGTCGCCTGTCCTTCGACCGCAACCGAGGCTGGGCCATCCGCCCCGCCTCCGGCTCTTTCGTCATCCTGCTTCTCGCTGTGGCGGCGGCGGTCGGCGCGTACTGGTACCTGCACGGCGGCAACCCGCTGACGGGCATCGGCCCCTTCGACTGAATCCAGACGAACCGAAGGCCCCTTCGTCGTAACGGGACGAGGGGGCCTTCGTCGTTTGCTGCCCAACTCCACGATGGGTACCACGGAACCGGCCGATCTGCCGACGTCTTCGTGCAGGTCACGGGATCGAGCTGAGATCCAGCCGCAGCACGAGAGAACGACGACGCCGACCTTCGCCGTGATCCCGGCCCACCGGCCGGGGGCGCCCACGACAAGGTCGTCGAAGCCCTGTGAGCCCTGCGGGTAGAGCGACAGCCGACACCGGCGCCGCCGGGAGTTCCGCCGTTCCGGCAGGACCGTGAATGACGTTGATTTCGGATCAAGACTTGACGTAGGTCACAATTTGATGTTGAGTTCAGTTTCAATATCGGCCCACCGGAGGGAGGGTCGAAGCCCAGATCCGAAACACGACGATCGAGGGAACTGCATGGCCCCACCCCTGACTGTGAACGATCTGTCTCGCGGGCTTCTGGTCGCGGGCAGGCCGCTTCGCGAGGTCGGTGTCGCACCCGCCGCAAGGGAGGGCGCCGGCCCGGTCGGCCAGCGGCGATGAGTTCCGTTCTCTGCCAGTCGAAGCGACCAGCGGAAGTCAACGAGGCGCTGGTGAGATTCGTCGATTCCATCTGATGTGGATGGAGTCGGGCGCGATGCGCGGGAGCGGTCGGAGACGGTTTCGTCGGCGGAACCGAATCGAATCGCACCCGTGCGTGTTCGCAATCCCTCGAACGTCTGGTTCGAGGCACAAAGAAGAAGGAAGAAGATGAGGAAAACGATTGCAGCAGCGTCGCTGCTCGTCTCGACGCTCGGCATAACCGCCGGAACGGTATCGGCGGCACCGGCCGAAGCCGCGGCGGTCGGTTACAAGGTATCGGTCGGAGAGCGGTCATCGGTGATCGATCTCGCGGCCGGCTCGATTGCCGTCGAAGAGGGGGTGCTGAAGATCAAGGCCCCCGGCGGTGCTGTGGTGGCGGGTTCGGAATTGTCCTTCCGGGTCGATGATTTCGTCTTCCCGATCGCCGCCGAAATCCGCGACCGCACTGCTACCTTGACGCCGCAATTCGACCTCGAGCACGCCGCCTACAAGCCGGTGGCGCTGCCCTACGAAGACCAGGCTCCCTGGAAGACCCAGTACGACCGGGAACAAGCCGCTTGGGCGCGACTTTCCTCCACGATCCTCATGGGCGCGACGATCGGTACCGCCGTCGGCGGCATCGGCGGCGCGGCGGTCGGTTGCGTGCTGGGCGGGATCGCCGGGGCGACCGTCGCTTCCGCGGCGATTATCGGCTTGTTCGGAGCCTTCATTCCGGCAGCCGCCATCGGATGTCTGGGCGGAATCATGGCCCTCGGCGCGCTGGGGACGTTGGCAGGCCAGATTCTCGTCACCGCTCCGGTCGCGATCATGGCGGCAGTCCAGTACTTCACGACGATCAACCAGCCGATGCCGGCCCCGGCCCCTGCCCCGGCCCCGGCGAAGTGACGCCAACCCTGCCCAGCCGGTTCCCCCGGCTGAGCAGGGTCTGGGCTTTCATGACAGACTTCGCCGCCACGAAGCTGCCGAACGTCGGCTGGAGTGCGGACCGCGCCCATCGGCCATCCCGGGGAGATCGGAGCCGAGAGACCGACAACGGGTGTGCGACGATTCCTTCGAGAGTCCAGCGCAGAGCAGGGAGGGTGAACGATGGCCAGGACGGTCGACGACGAAGCGGCAGCGGCGGAGATCCCATCGCTTGCCGATACCTCTGCCCTGCGGGAGCCCCCTCTTACGGCCCGCGGCTTGCGTAGGCGGGCAGCGCTGGTGGCCGCGGCCCGAGTGGTATTCGAGCGGGACGGCTACCTCGACGCGCGATTGTCGGATATCACGGCCGAGGCGAAATGCTCCACGGGTAGCTTCTATACCTATTTCTCGAGCAAGGAAGAGATTCTGCAGGCGGTGCTCGAAGCATCGCAGCACGAGATGCTGCATCCGGGAATGCCGCGTCTGAGTACGGACGAGGCCTCTCCGGTAGCGGTCATCGAGGCGAGCAACCGTGCCTACTTCGAGGCGTACAAGCGAAACGCGAAATTGATGCTGATCCTCGATCAGGTGGCCGCGATCGACCCGAAGTTCCGCGAAATGCGCCGCCGCCGCGCCCGCGCCTTCGCCGCCCGCAATGCGCGATCCATCAGGGATTTACAGGAACGGGGCTTGGCCGACCGTGAACTCGATCCCCAGACCGCCGCGCGGGCGTTGTCCGGCATGGTCGGCCGGATGGCGTACTACGCGTTCGCCCTCGAAGAGGAAATTTCGCTGGACGACCTCGTTCGAACGGCCACCCGCCTGTGGGCCAACGCGTTGAAAATCGACGAGGCCGCGAGCTGAGTGAACTGGCCGGGGACCGCGTCGTCACCGGAAATACCGGCGCAGTCCCGGTGCCACCGTCAGCGGCTGTTCCGGTCGCATCACGCGGTTTTCCTTGCCGATGCGGTTGTCGCGGATCTCCCTTTTGACAGTTATTGAACTTGACGCCAAGTTTAATTACGGTGTGAGGGGGATTACCAGCTAGGCCAGAAGGAGGATTCGGATGGTCAACGTCGCCGGTCCGATGTGGAAGAACGCGCTCGATCGGCCCGAGGCGATCGCGATCAGGGCGCAGGGCGAGGAATGGAGCTACGGCCGGCTGAGGGACTCGGTGGCGGCCTTCGCCGGTGCACTGCGTGCCGCCGGGATCGACAGTCGCGACCGCGTACTGCTGGTGGCCCCTAGCGTCCCCGAATTCGTTGTCGCCTACATGGGTGCGCACCTCGTCGGCGCCATCGTCATCACCATGAACACAATGGCGACCGGAGCTGAAATCGGTTATGTCATCGACGATTCCACGGCACGCCTGGTGATCGCGTGGCACGAGGCGACGGCATCGGCCGAAACGGCCACGCGGGAGCGCGGACTCCCGCTCTGGGTGCTCGAGCCGGGCGCGCAGCGTGATCGGACGGAGCCGCTGTCCGAACCCGTCGATCTCGCCCCGGATGATGTCGCGGTTCTGCTGTATACCTCGGGTACCACCGGGAAGCCGAAGGGCGTGGAGCTCACGATCGCCAACCTGCACGCCGCGTCGACGATCTTGATCGACTTCCTCGGGGTGACGAGCGAGGAGCGGATGGGCACCGCGCTGCCGCTGTTCCACGTATTCGGACAGTCGGTCGTCATGAATACCGCGCTGCACCTGGGTGCGTCGCTGTCGCTACTGTCGCGGTTCGATCCCGGCCGCATGCTCGAGATGGTGCGTGCGGACGAGATCACCCTGATGTCGGGTGTCCCGACGATGTGGAACGCGATGCTGCACGCCGGAGGGGACTTCGGGCCCGAGCAGTTCGGGAGTCTGCGGATGGCTTCGTCGGGCGGTGCCTCACTCCCGGGGGAGGTCATCCGAGCTTTTCGCGCCCGGTTCGGCTGCGAGATCATGGAAGGCTATGGGCTTACCGAATCGTCGGGAATAGCGACGTTCAACCCCGTCGGGAAGGACCCGAAGGTGGGTTCTGTGGGTCTTCCGTTGCCCGGCATGCGAATCGAAGTCCGGGACGCCTCGGGCTCGGTACTCGCTCCCGGTGAGGTAGGCGAGTTGTACCTGTCCGGTCCGACGATCATGCGGGGATACTGGAACCGGCCGGAGGCCACCGCATCCGACCTGCGCGACGGCTGGCTCGCCACCGGGGATCTCGGCAAGGTCGATGACGACGGCTATGTCTACATCATCGACCGGGCCAAGGACATGATCATCCGGGGCGGCTACAACGTCTATCCCCGTGAAGTCGAGGAAGTGTTGTACGGGCACCCCGATATCGTCGAAGCGGCGGTGATCGGTGTGCCCGACGAGCACTACGGCGAGGAGGTCGCCGCGGTGATCACCCTGGCGCCCGGAGCGGAGCCGACACCGGATGAACTGCGGAGTTGGGCCAAGGAGCAGCTCTCGGCATACAAGGTTCCGCACCTGTTCGCGTTCGTGGACCAGTTGCCGAAGGGCGCCACCGGAAAGATCCTGAAGCGGGCGATCGACTGGAAATCGCTGCCAGGCCTGAACGATCCGGCGGACAGGGGAGCGGTTGCCCATCGGTGAGCTGGGCGGCGGCGGACGCCGTCGAGGTATCCCCGCGCCTTGATGGGCGTGACGCAGGTGTCGGCAGGACAGGCCTGTCGTCCCTGCGTCACCCGGCTCGTGAAGTCTGTACCGAGCCCGTGCGCGCACCCTGATATAGAAGATGTGGGTGGGACGCAGAAAGTTGCTGGAACCGACCGCACGGGCCGCACAGCCTCGCTCGTGATCTGGTGACGGGGTCGCAGCGTCAGCGGCTGTTGTTCGGTGTGACCGACTAGGACACGACTCTGTCGCCTGCCCCGGTGAGCTCGCAGGAAGCGTCGTCGCTGGTGTTGCCACCCTCGGAGACGATCCGCGCGAACGCCGTCGCGCAGTTGGCCGATGCGATACCGGAGGTGTTCGCCCTGATGGTCGAGTTCCGCACGATGACGGTGCCCACCGGGGCGTCGACCCGATCGGTCAGCTGGCGCGGGAGGGTATCGAGGTAGGCTGGCGCCACATTGATTCCGCCGCCACCATCCGAGGCAGTGTTTCCGCTGACTGTCGCCCGATCGAAAGTCACCACACCCCGGCCTCGCACATCGACACCGCCGCCGCGCCCGGCGAATCCTCCGGGGCGGTACCACTTTCCGGGATTGATCACGTGGTTGTCGGAGATCGTGGAGTCGGTGAAGGTGCAGGTGTTGTCGCACCGCACACCGCCGGCCTCGCCGGAGGTATTGCCGGTGATGATCGTGTTCGTGGTGTGCAAGTCCGATCCCGGCACGTTGAAGATGCCGCCGCCGTACCCGGCGCTGTTACCCCGGACCACCACGTCATCGAGGACGAGGTTCGACGAATTGGCGATGCCGCCTCCGCCGGTGTCGTAGAACGGAATCTCGTGTTGGGCGGTGACTCCGCCCGTGACGGTCAACCCCGCCACCGTTACGGACGAGGCGATACTGAGCACCCTGTCGATCCCGTTGGCGTCCAGCACCGTCCGGTCACGGCCCGCGCCACGCAGCACCGTCGGCGCGGTGAGGTTCAGGTCTCCCGTGGTCGGATCGGCGTTGCGGCCCTGCACTTTCTGCGGATCGGGCGGTATCGCCAAAACATAGCGGCCGGTCGGCACCACGATCGTGCTGCCCGGACGGGCATTGGCCACCTGCACCGCGGCGCGCAGGGTGCAGGTACCAGAAGCCGTGCGGCACGATCCGCTTCCGGGATCGGCCGCGATTTCGTCCGCAGTGGTGTCGACCGTGATCACCACTGGCGTATCCCCACCGGGCGCGCTGTCGGCGTGGGCCGTTCCGGGGAATCCGCATGCGGTTCCGACGGCCAGGGCTGTGATGGCGGCAGCGCCGGCCGCCGCGGCAGATGTTCTCGTCCTCATGAGGGTCTTTGATCCAATCACGAACCTGAAGTTGTAAACGCTCGCGTATAAGTCAGGTACGCGAGCATTTACAACTATGCGGCAGGCCAACGCTCAGTGCTGGCGTTTACGTGAATCCTGTTGGCAGTTATTCAGAGTGATCAGACGACGCTGATCAGGACGGAACGGAGACGGAGGCGTTCCCGCCGGCCGTCGCGGGCTGCTCGGCCGACACGGTTTCCGGCAGTGCCCAAGCGCAGCCCAGCGTGCACAGCGCCATGACCATGAGGAAGGCGGAGACCGACGCTGTCGAACCGGTTGCCGCCAGCAGCGCGGTCATGAGGAAGGGCGTGCCACCACTGACCAGGATGGCGGCCAGCTGGTAGGCCAGCGTTATGCCGGAGTAGCGGATTCGGGGCTCGAACAGTTCCGCGAGATACGCCGCCAACGGGCCGTACACCAGCCCGGAGCCGAGGCCGCTGCCGACCGTGGTTGCGATCATGATCGCCGTGAGTGAGCCGCTACCTACCAGCCAGAAGAAGGGGAATGCCCACAGCGCCATGAGCGCTGCCCCGATCAGTATCAATGGGCGGCGACCCACACGGTCGGACAGTGAACCGGCGAGATAGATGATGGGCACTCCGATGGCCGAGGCGAGCAGGGAGACGGCCAGCAGGCTGTTGCGGGCCAAGCCGAGTTCGCGCACACCGTAATCGAGCACACCGGCGACGCTGATGTAGAAGATGGCGTTTGTTCCGAACAGCAGGCCGGCGCCGAGCAGAACCCGCTTCGAGCGCGTGCGCAGTACTTCGAGAATCGGGGCCTGCGCGACCGCGGTCGTGGCCGCGGCGGCTTTGGTCTGCAGCCGGCGGAACTCAGGGGAGTCCTCGATGCGGAGCTGGATGAACAGCACCACCGGGAACAGCGCGGCGCTGGCCAGGAACGGGATACGCCAACCCCAGCTCAGAAAGTCGGCACCCTTGACGTATGCGCTGACCAGAAGGAACGCGCCGGTGCCCAGTAGCAGGCCCAAGGGCACGCCCATCTGGCCGAAGGTGCCCGCTTGGCCCTTGCGGTTCGGCTTGGTGGTTTCGGTGAGCAGCAGGGTGACCCCGCCCCACTGGCCTCCCACGGCGATGCCCTGGAGGAACCGCAATGCCACCAGCAGAATCGGCGCGGCCACGCCGATCGACTTGGAGGTGGGCAGCAGGCCGATCGCGCAGGTGGATGCGGCGACCAGGATCAGGCACGAGACCAGTGCCGGCTTGCGGCCGAAGGTGTCGCCGATGTGCCCGAAGATCAGTCCGCCCAGTGGCCGGGCGATGAAGCCCGCCCAGAAGGTGCTGAAGGCCAGCAAGGTGCCCATCAGCGGCGACGCATGGGGAAAGAACAGCTTGCCGAATACCAAGGCGGCGGCTGTTCCGTAGATAAAGAAGTCGTACCATTCGATCGAACTGCCCACCAGGGCAGCGGCCATGAGTCGCCGTAATTTCTTCTGATCGGGGCTGCCGGAATCCGAATTCGGAGTCATATCTATCTCCAGGGTGAGAAACGAACCTGATGTGACGCGGGTCACCGTCAGTGGTCGGCAACGCTACTTAAAGTTGACGTCAGATTCAATAGGTTCCGCGAGATGCTCGGCATGAACTCCGGCACGGCCGGTCCGGGGCTCGACCAATACGCAGCTCAGGCGGGGTATTCCAGCGGCGTAGGGTTTGCCGCTGCCCGACACCGCGGCACCGGCCTCCAGCCTCGGAGACGGCGGTGATCGCGATGTCTGGATGGGAGACGGTGTGCATGGGCGCCGCTGGTGTCGCGGCGATCAGCCCTGCGCTCGCCAGCACGGCATCGCCCAGACATGGTGTGGGGTTCGACGGCGTCGAGCTTGCGGGGCTGTCTGCGCGGCTTCGACGGCGGCCATCGAGGCGTTCGCGACCGGAGTCGCTCGCTGGCACTTTGCAGCTGGGAACGGGGTGGAGCGTAGCGGACCTCGTCACCTCGGTGGACCGGATCCGCGGGCGCAGGATCGTGCGAGCACCATTGCCAGAGAATGCGCCCGTCGGGTCGTGCGGGTTGTAGCCGGCCCGTGAGGCTGACGACGTGGTGCTGTATCGCCCGTCATCGGATCCGCTGATGGAGCGGCACGTGGTGGCTCATGAAGTCGCACATACGCTGCTCGAACACGGGCGCAAGACCTCGCCGGGCGAGCCGGCGAGGTTGCTGGTCGGTCTGGACGTCGGCCGTGGGCTCGGATCGCGTGTGTCAGTGCAGGTGGGTCTGGGCACGGCAATGGCCCCGGCGCACCTGGGCCGTGGAAAACGCTGACAGACTCGGCCACCACCTGACGCAGTGGCTAGTTGCCGCCGGGCGAGGCAGTTGTAGACGTGGCGCCTTCCGCGACCGCGCGAGTGCGGCAGCTGTCCCGCAGTGGCCGTCGTACGGTTTCGCTGAGGTGTGTCGGCCCGAAGTGGCGTAGCCTATGGGCCCCAGTCGTTTCGGGATGTTTCGATGGAGGTGGCGACATCGAGGAGATGCGGCTCGATTGTGGGGCAGCCGCGCGAGTCCGGTTTCGGCAGATCGTCCCGGTCGGTGAGGTACTGGCCGGGCCGTCCGGTCGCAGTGTGACCGGTGCGTTCCTCACCGTGGACAGCGGCACCAACGCCTGATCAACCCGCGAAATACCGTCCCGGCGGGACGCCGACGGCCCGCCGGAACGCCGCAACGTACGCGCTCGGCGTCGCATAACCGACCCGGACCGCGATCCGCGCGATCGGCATCCCCGCGGCGAGCAGCGGCAGCGAAGCGGCCAGCCGGATCTGCGCGCGCCACTGACCGAAACCGAGACCCGTCTGCGACACGAACAACCGCGCCAGCGTGCGCGGGCTGGCGGCCACATCGGCGGCGAATTCGGCGAGCGTGCGCGGGTCGGCCGGATAGGCGGCCAGTGCGTCGGCCACCTGCCGCGCCCGGGGATCGGTGGGCAGAGGCGCGCCGATCGGGATCACCGTGACGGGCTCGAGCAGATCGAACACCACCGCCTCGGCGCGTGTTCGCCGCTGCGCGGTGGTGTCGGCCGTGGTGAGCAGATCAAACAGTTCGTGCAGCAGACGGGTCACACGCAACATGGTCGGTCCGCCGAAATCGACCTGGCACCGGCCCGGATCCAGGAAGATGCCGCGTATCGCCGCGCCGTCGCAGGTGCCGGTGCGGTGCGCGGTGCCCGCGGGGATCCACAGTGCTCTGGTCGGCGGCAGCACCCAGCGGTGGTCGCCGATCTCTACGGCGAGCACACCGCGCGAAGCCCACGCGATCTGGTGTTGCGGATGCTCGTGCCAGTCGAACCAGTGTCCCGCGGGCAGTACCCCGACTCCGAACACCATGGCGGTCGCGCCGGTCGGGGCGCGGTGGACCACGGCGTGGCCGTTCTGCGACACAAGTTGTCATCGTAGCCTGTCGTGCCGGGCGTGGGTTCGTTTCTAGCCTCACGGGCATGGCGATGAACACACTTCACCGATTGCTGTGCCGCTCGTCGATGTGGGAAAAGACCAGTGCGACCCGCATCGTGCCGTGGGCGCTGTCCGGCCTCGACCTCGGTGCCGACACGTTGGAGATCGGTCCCGGCTACGGCGCCAATGTTTCCGCGCTACTGGCCCGCACCTCGGCGCTCACCGGTGTCGAGATCGATCCGGCGCTGGCCGCCCGGTTGCGGGACCGGCACGGGCGGGTGATGACGGTGATCGACGGCGACGGCGCCGACATGCCCTTGCCGCCGGGCCGATTCGACTCGGTCGTGTGCTTCACCATGCTGCACCACGTGCCCTCGCCCGCCAGGCAGGACGCGTTGTTCGCCGAGGCACTGCGCGTACTGCGCCCGGGCGGGGTGTTCGCGGGCAGCGACGGGCTCGACAGCCGGATGTTCCGGCTCCTGCATCTTGGCGACACCTGCGTACCCGTGCCACCCGAGACCGCCGCCGACCGACTGCGCCGCATCGGCTTCACCGACATCGACATCAACACCGGCACAAACATCTTCCGCTTCCGAGCCAGAAAGCCGCAGTGAGCTTCTCGGCGCGGTTCATTCCGCTGCCATCCGGGCCGGCTCAGCACGCCGTCGTCAAGCAAGGGCGACCCCGACCACGCTCATCGCGCGGTGCAAGCGGTCACTCAGCCCGGTCGGGTCCGGGAGCGACATTCGGCGTTAAAGGGTATCGGGTGGTTAGCGATGGGGCGCTCAGAGCGATCGTTCGGGGTCTGCAAGACTGGACGATTCGCCTGACCGGGGAAGGCGCCAGGGGCGTCGCGGACATCGGCAGAAGTGCGGCCCGTTTCGTCAGGCACGATGTCGACGTGAAGGTGCACGCCGACCAGGGCAAAGGCCATGAGATCGAGCAAGCCGGTGCGAGACCTCGATCGCCGGAAGACAGGAGAGGCCCCTTCTCGGCCCTCACACAGTGGATCAGGGGCGGGCGAGCAAGCGGTGTCGGCGACGACGTGGCGGAAACGATCATTGCACGGTGGGGGGAACTGGGAGCACACTCACGCGAACGAGGCTTCCCTGAAATACGAGGCTCGATTTTCACAAGGTGCTACCCGAACCCCGACGAGGCGGCGCGCCAGGCGGACACGCCGACACCTTGCACTTCATGACAGCTTCGGAAGCCCGATCCTTATCGGTTTGCCCGGCAGTTCCGGATCCGGCGCCCAAAACGGTTGCGGCAGCTGACGTAGGACCTGCGACCAAGTCGTACTGCACCGAACCGGTACGGCCGAGAGACCAGGAGAGGCCGGAAGCCTAGGGCACGTGGCGGACAGCGCCCTTGTCGGCTGAGGTCGCCATCGCGGCGTACGCCCGCAGCGCGGTCGTCACCGGACGATCGCGGTTGACCGGCTGCCACGGCCGTTCGGAGGCTTCCATCTTCGCGCGGCGCTCGGCGAGCACCGCATCGTCGACGAGGACCTCGAGCGTCCGGCTGGTCACGTCGATGCGGATCTGGTCGCCGTTCTCGATCAGGCCGATGACACCGCCGCTGGCCGCCTCGGGGGAGATGTGCCCGATCGACAGGCCCGAAGTGCCGCCGGAGAAGCGGCCGTCGGTGATCAGCGCGCACTCCTTGCCGAGGCCAGAGCCTTTCAGGAAGGCGGTCGGGTGCAGCATCTCCTGCATGCCGGGGCCGCCCGCGGGCCCTTCGTAGCGGACCACGATCACGTCGCCCGGCTTGATCTTCTTACCGAGGATGACCGACACGGCCTCCTCCTGCGAGTCCACCACCACCGCGGGGCCCTGGAAGGAGAACAGCTCCTCGTCGATGCCCGCGGTCTTGAGCACCGCGCCGTCGGGCGCGATGTTGCCGCGCAGCACGACCAGGCCGCCTTCCTTGGTGTAGGCGTGCTCGAGGTCGCGGATGCAGCCGCCCTCGGCGTCGGTGTCCAGCGACGACCAGCGGTTGTCGGTGGAGAACGGCTCGGTGGTGCGCACTCCGCCCGGGGCGGCGTGGAAGAGTTCGATGGCTTCCTGAGAGGCCTTGCCGGAGCGGATGTCCCAGGTGTCGAGCCATTCGTCGAGGCTCGCGGTGTGCACCGTGGTGACGTCGGTCTCCAGCAGGCCCGCCCGGCGCAGTTCGCCGAGGATCGCGGGGATGCCGCCTGCGCGGTGCACGTCTTCCATGTGGTAGTCGGAGTTGGGCGACACCTTCGACAGCGTGGGCACCCGGCGGCTGATCTCCTCGATGGTGTGCAGATCGAAGTCGACCTCGCCTTCCTGCGCGGCGGCGAGCGTGTGCAGCACGGTGTTGGTCGAACCACCCATCGCCACGTCCAGCGCCATCGCGTTGCGGAAAGCTTTGGCGTCGGCGACGTTGCGCGGCAGCACGGACGCGTCGTCCTCGCGGTACCAGCGGTTGGCGATGTCGACCACCACGGTGCCCGCCCGCTCGAACAGCGCCCGGCGCGCGGCGTGCGTGGCGAGGGTGGAGCCGTTGCCGGGCAGCGCGAGACCCAGCGCCTCGGTGAGACAGTTCATCGAGTTCGCGGTGAACATGCCCGAGCAGGAACCGCAGGTCGGGCACGCGGAGCGCTCGACCTCGGACAGCCCCTCCTCCGACACCGCCTGATTCGCGCTCGCGGAGATCGCCGTGATCAGGTCGGTCGGCGCCTGCGCGACCCCGCCGACGACGACGGCCTTGCCCGCTTCCATCGGCCCGCCGGAGACGAATACCGCCGGAATGTTCAGCCGCATGGCCGCATTGAGCATGCCCGGGGTGATCTTGTCGCAGTTGGAGATGCAGACCAGCGCGTCGGCGGTGTGCGCGTTCACCATGTACTCGACGGAGTCGGCGATGATCTCGCGCGAGGGCAACGAGTAGAGCATGCCGCCGTGACCCATGGCGATGCCGTCGTCGACGGCGATGGTGTGGAATTCGCGCGGCACGCCACCGGCGGCGCGCACCGCGTCGGCCACGATCTCGCCGACGTTCTTCAGATGCACATGGCCGGGGACGAACTGGGTGTAGGAGTTCGCGATGGCGACGATCGGCTTGCCGAAGTCGGTGTCGGTCATGCCGGTGGCGCGCCAGAGTGCGCGTGCGCCTGCGGCATTGCGGCCGATGGTCGTGGTTCGTGAACGAAGCGGTGGCATTTCGATGGTCCTCGGGTCGCGGGGGCTGACGTGCGACGACGCAGAGCGTGCTCGGCGGAGCACCACGTTACTCCCGGTGGGCGTGCCCACCTGCCGGGTGGTGTGGCGTCTCATCGCGGTCGGCCGGTTCGGGTGTGTCGCCGGTGCGTGGTGTCGCGGGCGACGACGGTGACGCCGGAGGTGCCGGAACGTCGGGGGTGGGGACGAGGAGGATCAGTGCTCCGGGGAAATCATCCCATCACTCGACCGCAACCTCCCAACGGCGGCGAATGTTCCGCTTCGGCGCGATGGCGCTCGAGCTGGAGAGTCGGCCGGTGTGACCGAACTCGCTACGTCGCGCTGTCGCGGCGCGTGTCTTCTTCGGCGCTCTCGCCGGACTTCGCCAACCCATTGGTCGCCGGATCGCCCACGGTGTTCGAGGTTCCGCCGCTCGCGTCCGCGGGTTCGGTGGGGGACTCTCCCGTCGCGGGTTCCCTCGGCTCCGCGAACGGGTCCGGAATCCGTCCGCCGGAGAAAGCGGCCAGATCGCGAAGCCGGTCATAACTCACCGCGGGCAACTTCACTTCGCTGCCGTCGGTCAGGTCGGCGCGCACATATCCACGCTTCGGGATTCGCACACCCTTCACCTGTGTCCAGTCGAGGTGGCGGGAGCCGAACAGCGTCCGCAAATCCAGCCCCGCATCCGAGACGCCGGTCTGCGTCCGCAGCACCCAAGCCAGCACCGCGACGGGGATGAGCAGCAGCCACCACAGTCCGGCGGGCCAGCCGACGAAGGGGAAGAACACGCACATCAGCAGGATGAACACGCCCAGGAACGCCAGCCGTGGGATGCGGATCACATGGGCGTCCGAGGCGCCACCCGTATCCGTTGTTCCCGCGGGCGTGTGGGACGATTCAGGCGGTGGCACGGACTGATGCGGTGATGACACACCACCATCCTCGCATCCTGATGAACGGACACAAGCAACCGCACTCTCCCACATAATGGGACACACGGGGTCATCTGTTTGACTCTTCGGTTCACACCCGCTTAACGTCGTGCGCGTGAATCGAAACGAGTTGCTCGTAATCGGCCGGCGCGTCCAGCGTTGAGCCTGACACACTGAGTCGAATACGTCAGCTCGCGTTGCGACGCGCCACCCTCGATCAGCCCTGGGCTGTCGGGGGCTTTTTTATGTTCGGACTAATGTCCGGCATGGCGAAGCGCAAGACACCGCTGGCACAACATCCGGGGTCGGAACCACAACCAGTAAGGAACGAAGACGGTGAGCGCACCTACCGCACGGCCCGGGCCTTCGGCCCGTAGGCCAGCGCCTTCGGCGAATCAGCAGGCCACGCCCGCTGCCAACGCGACGTCCGCGGCCAACCGCCGCCAGCTCCCGCCCGAGCGGGTCACCGGCGCGCAGTCGGTCATCCGGTCGCTCGAGGAGCTCGGCGTCGACACCGTATTCGGCATTCCGGGCGGCGCGATCCTTCCCGTCTACGACCCGCTTTTCGATTCCACCAAGGTGCGCCACGTGCTCGTCCGCCACGAGCAGGGCGCGGGCCACGCCGCCACCGGTTACGCCCAGGCGACCGGCAAGGTCGGTGTGTGTATGGCCACATCCGGCCCCGGCGCGACCAACCTGGTCACCCCCATCGCCGACGCGCAGATGGACTCCGTCCCGATCGTGGCCATCACCGGCCAGGTCGGCCGCGGCCTGATCGGCACCGACGCGTTCCAGGAAGCCGATATCTCCGGCATCACCATGCCGATCACCAAGCACAACTTCCTGATCACCGAGGGCATCGACATCCCGCGCATCATCGCGGAAGCGTTCTACCTCGCCGCCTCGGGCCGTCCCGGCGCCGTGCTGGTCGACATCCCGAAGGACGTGCTGCAGGCGCAGACCACCTTCACCTGGCCGCCGGAGATGCGGCTGCCCGGCTACCGTCCGGTCACCAAGCCGCACGGCAAGCAGGTGCGCGAGGCCGCGCGGATGATCATGGAAGCCAAGGCTCCCGTGCTCTACGTCGGCGGCGGCGTGATCAAGGCCGACGCCTCGGCCGAGCTGCTGCAACTGGCCGAGCTCACCGGCATCCCGGTGGTCACCACGCTGATGGCGCGCGGCGCGTTCCCCGACAGTCACCGCCTGAACATGGGCATGCCCGGCATGCACGGCACCGTGGGCGCGGTCGCCGCTTTGCAGCGGTCGGATCTGCTGATCACCCTGGGCGCGCGGTTCGACGACCGCGTCACCGGTCAGCTGGACTCCTTCGCCCCCGGCGCCAAGGTCATCCACGCCGACATCGACCCGGCCGAGATCGGCAAGAACCGGCACGCCGACGTCCCGATCGTGGGCGACTGCCGGGAGGTGATCATCGAGCTCATCGAGACCCTGAAGGCCGACCCGTCCGCGGGTGACGCGCTGCCACTGGCGCTGACCGACTGGTGGACCTACCTCGACGGCGTGCGCGACGCCTACCCGCTGGGCTGGACCCCGCCCGCGGACGGCTCGCTGTCGCCGGAGTTCGTCATCGAGGCGCTCGGCCGCCTGGCCGGACCCGACGCGATCTACTGCGCTGGCGTCGGCCAGCACCAGATGTGGGCCGCCCAGTTCATCAAGTACGAGAAGCCGCGCACCTGGCTGAACTCCGGCGGTCTCGGCACCATGGGCTACGCCGTCCCGGCGGCCATGGGCGCCAAGATGGGCGCGCCGGACAAAGAGGTGTGGGCGGTCGACGGTGACGGCTGCTTCCAGATGACCAATCAGGAGCTGGCCACCTGCGCCGTCGAGGGCGTCCCGATCAAGGTCGCGCTGATCAACAACGGCAACCTCGGCATGGTGCGCCAGTGGCAGACGCTGTTCTACCAGGAGCGTTACTCCAACACCGACCTGGGCACGCACACCCTGCGCATCCCCGACTTCGTGAAACTCGCCGAAGCCCTCGGCTGCCACGGCATCCGGGTGGAGCGCGAGGAGGACGTGGAGGCCGCGATCCGCGAGGCGCAGTCCATCAACGACCGTCCCGTGGTGATCGACTTCATCGTCGGCAAGGACGCCCAGGTGTGGCCGATGGTCGCCGCGGGCACCAGCAACGACGAGATCATGGCCGCTCGCGGCATCCGCCCGCTGTTCGACGACGACGAGCAGGCCTCCGAGCCCGCGGTCATCCACACGGCGATGTCGCACGAACAGAACAAGGTGAACAACGGATGAGTACCACGCATACCCTCAGCGTTCTCGTCGAGGACAAACCGGGCGTGCTGGCACGGGTCGCGGCGCTGTTCTCCCGCCGCGGCTTCAACATCGAGTCGCTGGCGGTCGGTGGCACCGAGCTCCCCGAGATCTCGCGCATGACCATCGTCGTCACCGTCGAAGACCTGCCGCTGGAGCAGGTCACCAAGCAGCTCAACAAGCTGGTGAACGTCATCAAGATCGTGGAGCAGGATTCCGACAGCTCGGTGGCCCGCGAACTGATCCTGGTGAAGGTGCGCGCCGACGCCAGCGTGCGGACCCAGGTGATCGAGGCCGTGGGGCTGTTCCGCGCGAAGGTCATCGACGTGTCGCCGGACGCGCTCACCGTCGAGGCGACCGGAACCCGGTCCAAGCTCGACGCGCTGCTGCGGATGCTCGAACCGTACGGCATCCGGGAGATCGTGCAGTCCGGTGTCGTCGCGGTGGGGCGTGGACCGAAGTCCATCACCGCCACCCGATGAGCTGACGAGCGGCACACCGATGGGGCCGACCGCCCAGCGGCGGCCACACGCTAGTCTTTCTGCGATCGACGGTTGGCGTGCCGCCTCCCCGCTCAGGCGGGAATGATCCCCTCCCGCGGCTGCGGGGGTGATCCGATCCAGAACAACGTAAATCCGCACCGGCGCAAGCCGGTGTGCCCCGCCTCGCGCGGGGATGATCCCGGAAGGAACCACAGTGGCAGTCGAGATGTTCTACGACGACGATGCCGACCTGTCGATCATCCAGGGCCGCAAGGTCGCTGTCATCGGCTACGGCAGCCAGGGGCACGCGCACTCGCTGAGCCTGCGCGACTCGGGCGTCGAGGTCCGCGTCGGTCTGGCCGAGGGGTCGAAGTCGCGTCCGAAGGCCGAGGAGGCGGGCCTGACCGTCGGCACGCCTGCCGAGGTCTCGGAGTGGGCGGACGTCATCATGGTGCTTGCGCCCGACACCGCGCAGGCGTCGATCTTCACCAACGACATCGAGCCGAACCTGAAGGACGGCGACGCGCTGTTCTTCGGTCACGGCCTCAACATCCACTTCGGCCTGATCAAGCCGCCGGCGAACGTCACCATCGGCATGGTCGCCCCGAAGGGCCCGGGCCACCTGGTGCGTCGTCAGTTCGTCGACGGCAAGGGCGTTCCCGCGCTGATCGCGATCGACCAGGACCCGAAGGGCGAGGGTCAGGCGCTGGCGCTGTCCTACGCCAAGGGCATCGGCGGCACCCGCGCGGGCGTCATCAAGACCACCTTCAAGGAAGAGACCGAGACCGACCTGTTCGGTGAGCAGGCCGTGCTGTGCGGTGGCACCGAGGAACTGGTGAAGACCGGTTTCGAGGTCATGGTCGAGGCCGGATACGCGCCGGAGATGGCCTACTTCGAGGTGCTGCACGAGCTGAAGCTGATCGTCGACCTGATGTACGAGGGCGGCATCGCGCGGATGAACTACTCGGTCTCCGACACCGCCGAGTTCGGTGGCTACCTGTCGGGCCCGCGGGTCATCGACGCCGACACCAAGAAGCGCATGCAGGACATCCTCAAGGACATCCAGGACGGCAGCTTCGTCAAGCGTCTGGTCGCCAACGTCGAAGGCGGCAACAAGGAGCTCGAGGCGCTGCGCAAGAAGAACGCCGAGCACCCGATCGAGGTCACCGGCGCCAAGCTGCGCGGCCTGATGAGCTGGGTCGATCGCCCGATCACCGAGACCGCCTGATATCCAGGCCGATTCGCGCGGTGGCCCGCTCCGGAGTTTCGGAGCGGGCCACCGGCGTCTTTCGCGGAGTTTCTAACTGCTGCCGAACGAGCCTGTGCCCGGGAAGCCCTGGCCCCAGCCCCCGCCCCAGCCCTGGTTCCAACCTCCGCCCCAGCCTTGGTTCCAGCCTCCGCCGCCCCAGCCACCGCCGCCCCAGCCATCACCCTCGCCCCAGCCAGGACCGCGGCCATAGGGTGGTGCGCCGTAGTGGGGTTTATCGACCAAGAGGTTGTTGTTGCAACTCCAGTCCTGGAACGGGCCGAAGGCGCACTGGTTGTAAGCGGGAGTGACCCCGGGCGTGCTCGGGGTGGCGGAGGCGGGCATCGCCAGCGCGGTCAACGGAATCGCGGCGATCGCACCGGCGACGGCCACACGGAATATTCGGCGTGCGCTGATTGACGAGAACAACGTAAATCCTTTCACTCTGCGGCGAGCGTCTCCGCCCGCCATCCCCCCGTTGCGGGGTCCGCCCACGGCCCACCCCCGCAGACAGATCTTGGATCTACGGTCACTGCTTCGCGGTCGCGCTTACCGACGGGACAGCGACTGCATAGCTACACTCTTGCGCACTCGCCGCCGAAGGTCACGGGTGTTTTCTCCCCTGCGGGGCAAATCGAACCGCGGTATTAGGGAGTTCCCCTATCGCCGCACCCCGGGATCAACCGAAGAGTGGCAGCACCGTGTCCACGATGTCGGTCGGCGACGGCAGTGACGTGAACGCGCTCGCTGGGCTCAGGTGGCATTGCAGCGCGCGCTGATGCGCCGCACCCACCAGCAGAAGCGCTGCCGCGCGCAGATTTACGGCGCTCGGGGCGGAGGGTTGCGCGGCCGCGAGCCGCGCCTGCATCGCGTCCACCGCGCGGTGCGGACCGATGTCCGCCTCCTGGGCGCGATCGAGGTAGCGCGCGCGTAGTTCGGCGTCGGATTGGATCGCGGCGGCGACGGGGATCGTGGCGACGAAGAAATCTTCCAGCGCCTCCATCAGGGCGACGAGATCGGCCCGCAGGTCTCGGTGCGCGTCGACGTCGCCGAGGACGTCCTTGACCGGTCGCAGGTGTCGTTGGACCACCGCCTGCAACAGCCCGGTCCGGTCGCGGAAGTGATAGAAGATGCTCGACTCGGCGACACCGGCGCGGTCGGCGACCGCTTTCGTGGACAGCCGCGCCACACCCTCTTCGGCGAGGATTCGCTCCGCGGCGGCGATCACCGCGTCGCGGACGCCCGTCGAGGGACGCCCACGGCGGCGGCCTTCGACCCGGCCGGATGCCGTCACGAATCCTCCGATCGTTCGTTCCTCACCCCTTGCAGTATGCCCGACGCGGTCGTATTTTCTGAGTAGACACTCAGTAAATATCTTTGGAGGTAACCGATATGTCCAGCCAGGCTTCGGTGCGACCATCCCCATCGCGTATCCAGCGCACCGGGGACGCGGTCGTCAGGTCGTTGCTCCGGTCTCCGCTGCATCGGGTGCTCAGCGGCAGGTTGCTGCTGGTCACGGTGCTCGGGCGGAAATCGGGGCGCGAGTACACCAATCCGGTCGGATACGCCGACCATGACGGAGCGCTGCTTGTCGGCACGACGGCCAGATGGCATCGCAATCTCCGCGACGGTGAAGCCGTGCGTGTCCGGCTGCGCGGCAGCGAGATTCGTGCCAGAGCCGAAGTGATCGCCGACGAGGCCCGGCTCGCCGCGCTTGCTCCGGTGGTGGTGTCGGCGAATCCGATCCACGGGCGCTACGCGGGTATCGAACTGGAGCCGGACGGGGCGGTCGATCGCGACAATCTGCGGCGAGCCATGGCGAACGGGTATGTGATCGTTCGTCTGAGCCCGGTCTGAGGCGGGCGGGGTCGTTCCCCGGGTCCGTTTCGCGCCGTCCGGATCGCTCTCCCGCCGCCGCGCGGTGTAGCGACCGTCTGGTTACTCGCTCGTACGGCGGCTGGGGCCTAGGGTTCTCCCGGACAACGAGGTCGGAGAAATGTACATCCGGAGATTCCCTGTCCGAACGGATTCCGCACCGTGGCCCACTCGATAGAACTCGACCGCACCGTGACCATCCCGACCTCGGCCGGCCGCCGACCCGAGGCGATCCACCGATTTCTCGTGAAGCCCGACGACGCGGGCATCGTCGGATCGGTCGACGGAGGCAAACTCCTGGAATGGATCGACAAGGTCGCCTACGCGGCGGCGGCCCAGTGGAGCGGCCGCTACTGCGTCACCGCTTACGTCGGCAATATCCATCTCGACCGGCCGATCGCGGTCGGCGAGCTGGTCGAATTGCACGCGAATCTGGTCCACACCGGGCGCACCAGCATGCACATCCTGGTCACCGTCTATTCGACCGATCCCACCCGGGTGCAGCCGGTGCAGTCGGCGCAATGCCTGACGATCTTCGTCGCCGTGGACGACGACCGGCGCACCGTGGAAGTGCCGCAATGGAATCCGGCCACGCTGCTGGAGTTGCAGCGGCACCGCCAGGCGCGCGCCCGGATCTCGGTGCGCAAGCTGATCGAGGAGGCGATGGCCGCGCAGCGGTACACGTCGGCGGGCGCCGCACCGAGCGCCACGCTGCGATTCCTGGCCGCGCCGTCGGACATCAACTGGGGCGGCAAGGTGCACGGCGGCCGCACGATGCGGTGGATCGACGAGGCGGCCTACGTCTGCGGTGCGGACTGGGCCGGGCAGCGGGTCATCACTTCGTACTTCGGCGGCATCCGCTTCTATCGGCCGATCGTCATCGGCCATGTCGTCGAGGTCACCGCGCGGCTGATCCACACCGGCCCGCGCAGCATGCACGTCAGCGTGCACGTGACCTCCACCGACGCCCACTCCGACGAGCCCGCGCTCGCCGCGCACGGTCTCGCTGTGGTCGTCGCGCTGGACGGCGAGGGCAAAGCGCGTCCCGTGCCGCAGTGGGAGCCGGTCTCCGAGGAGGATCGCGCGCTGGACGCGCACGCCCGGCACCTCATCGAACTGCGCTCGCTGGTCGAGCCGTTCACTGTGGCGAGCGCCGTGCCGTCCGACGCCGAGCCGAGTCATTTCCGCATACCTGCGCCGAGCTGAGGCCGAAGCGCCCGGTCTAGACTGGTTACCGATGAGTAAGTTCTTCGCGTCGGTGGACGAGGTGACCGGGCGTCTCACCGAGGCCGGGTACCTCCCGTCCCTCGATATCGCCACCGCCGTGTTCCTCGCGGGCCACCTCGGCAAGCCCCTGCTGATCGAGGGCCCCGCGGGCGTCGGCAAAACCGAACTCGCCAAGGCCGTCGCCGCCGCGACCACGTCCGACCTGGTGCGGTTGCAGTGCTACGAGGGTATCGACGAGCCCCGCGCGCTCTACGAGTGGAACCACGCCAAGCAGCTGCTGCGCATCACCGCCTCGGACGACGAAGGCTGGGACAGCACCCGCGACCATGTCTTCACCGAAGAGTTCCTCCTCGCGCGCCCGCTACTGGCCGCCATCCGTAACCCGCGCTCCACGGTGCTGCTCATCGATGAACTCGACAAAGCCGATGTGGAGTTGGAAGGCCTGCTGCTCGAGGTGCTCGGCGACTACCAGGTGAGCATCCCGGAGCTCGGCACCGTCACCGCGGTGCGCAAGCCGTTCGTGATCGTGACCTCCAATGCCAACCGCGAGCTGTCCGAAGCGCTCAAGCGGCGGTGCCTGTATCTGCACATCGATTACCCGACCGCCGAATTGGAGCGGGCGATCGTGCGGATGAAGGTTCCGGAGCTGGACGAGGCGCTGGGAGAGCCGGTGGTCCGCGTGGTCGGTGCGTTGCGCCAGCTCTCGTTGCGCAAAGCGCCGTCGATCGCCGAAACCGTCGATTGGGCGAAGACACTGGTCGCTCTGGGTGCGCGCAATCTATCCGGCGGTGTTGTCCGCTCGACCCTCGGCGTGCTGTTGAAGTACCAATCGGATCACCGCCTGGCGGTCGAGCGGCTCGGACTCGATATGGATACCGAGCAAGGAGGCCGGTGAGATGGGGTTCCGTCCGACCGCTGACCGCCTATCCTCCGAGGCCGGTCGTCGCGCCCACTGCGGGGCAGGGGCGTTATGAGCATCGCTGAAAGTCGCGCCTATGAAATGGGTACCGGATCGATGACCGATCGGCTCGTCGAATTCGTCGGGCTGCTGCGTGACCACGGCATCAACGCTGGACCGAGCGAGACCATCGACGCGGCCGAGGCGATGATCGCCCTCGGAATCGATGATCGCAATCGCTTGCGCTCCGGCATGGCCGCCTGCCTGCTGCGCAGCAATGGTCAACGCGCCGTGTTCGATCAACTCTTCGACCTGTATTTCCTTACCACCCAACAGCCACAGCCCGTCGATCCGTCGACGCCCGAATCCATCGAAGCGCTGCGAGATCGGCTCGTCTCCGCACTGGCACAGGATGATTCGGAATCGGTCGCCGAGCTTGCCCGCCAGGCGCTGACCGAACTCGGCGGCTACGGCGGCGCGGGCGCCGGGCAATCCTCCGCGCCGGTCACCACGGCGTCGGGCGCAGGCTGGTCCTCCTACCTGACCATGAAAGCCCTACGCCCGGAAGAACTCGTCGAGCGCATCGTCACCGGCATGAACGGCGCCTCCCAGCTCGACACCACCGTCCACACCATCGAGGCCAACCGCCGCCTCGCCGCCTTCCGCGCCGCCGTCCAAACCGAGGCCCGCCTGCGCTCCGCACAGCTGCGCGGCACCGAATACATCGCCCGCCGCGGCGTCGAATCCAGCACCGACCAGATCGATTTCCTCGGCGCCCGCGAACAGGACCTCGCCGAAATGCGTCGCCTTGTACACCCTTTGGCCCGCAAACTCGCCACCCGCCTCGCCGTCCGCCGCCGCAAAGCCGTGCGCGGCCAGATCGACCTACGCCGCACCCTGCGCCGCTCCATGGCCACCGGAGGCGTCCCCATCGACCCGGTCCTGCGCGCCCGCAAACGCGGCCGCCCCGACCTGGTCGTCCTCGCCGACATCTCCGGCTCGGTCACCGGCTTCGCCGAATTCACCCTTCAGCTGATCCAGGCCCTGCAAGACCAGTTCAGCAAGGTCCGCAGCTTCGGCTTCGTCGACACCTGCGACGAGATCACCCACTTCTTCACCCCCGGCGAACCCCCGACCCCCGGCACCGCCGCCCGAATCATCCGCTCCACCAAGGTCGCCCGCTTCGGCAGTTCGAACTACGGCGAGGCCTTCCAAGGATTCCTCGACAACTACGCCGACGCCCTCGGGCCGCGCACGTCCGTCCTCATCCTCGGTGACGGCCGCACGAACCGCACGGACCCGAATCTCGCTGCGGTGCAGACGATTGCCGATCGAGCGAAACACGCCTACTGGCTGAACCCAGAGCCGGCACGGTCATGGTCGACCGGGGATTCGGCAGCTCACGTGTACGCGGAGTGCGTGACGATGCACGAGTGCCGGAACGTCAAGCAGTTGAGCGAAGTCGTCGCCCGGTTGCTGCCTGCGTGACTCGGCCTCGCTGTCCGAGCCTCATCCGTATGTGATCTGAAGTACGGCGTTCGAACGTAGGGCAAGCTGCTGGTAGGTCGGGAGGACGAATACAGCAGGCCAGGCTCAACTACTACCAGCGCCGCGAAAGCCCACTCGAATGCCCGTCGGGCGCAACTCGCGGACGACGGCGGCCGTCGCGGTGGCGGTCACGTCGTCGACCCAGTCCGGAATGGGCACCGCGTTCGCGATGTACTCGCGCACAAGCCCATAGGGAATCGCCTTGACCGCAGCCAACGCGATCGCCATGTGACGCTCGTCGGCGTCGCCGCATTCCGCCGCGACGGCGGCACGCAGCGCGTCGTTCATTCGGTCGTTGACCGCTGCGATGTCGGCGCGCAACTCGGCCGAACCCACTTCGAGCAGTTCCTCACGTCGGAACATCTTCATCGCACGAGCTTCGGTGGGATGCTCGCGGCAGTACCGCGGCAGGTGCATCGCGGCGGCGAGCAGCGGGTCGGCTCCCGACAGCGCGGCGACGAATCCGACCTGGAAGCGCTGGATCGAGCGGAGCCACAGCCGGGCGAGCAACTCTTCGCGGGAAGCGAAGCGCACGTAGATCGATCCGGTGGGGACGCCGGAGGCAGCACTGATCGCGGCGATGGTCGGCCTGGTCGTCGCCGGATCGGCAAGCAAATCGCGCGCGGCGTCGAGAATCTGGTCATCGGTGAAGCGCCGGGGTCTTGCCATGGGGGACAGCCTAAGGCAAGGTTTCAGAATATGGATTCAAAAACTCCGTTTCCGATCACGGGCAGTCTGCTCACATTCATCGGATCGGCACATACCGCGCTGGGCGTTGTCATCTGGGCGACCGGTCGAGAGCAGACCGAACTCGCCTTCTGGTTCACCGCCTTCGGCGTCGCCGCCGTCGGCTTCGGCATCGCCGTGATCGAGACGGAACGAACCCGCGGCTACGCACCAGCGCCGATCCTCACCGCGATCGCCGTGCTCACCGCGTTCGGCCTCGTATTCGAGCCGGTGTCAGGGTTTCTCACTGTTCTGATACCGCTGGCCATCGGCGTCCGCGGATGGATACGCCACCGCCGGCTCGCCGCGATCCCGGCAGGGTAAGCCGGACCCAGCCGGGTCAAACCTTGCTGCGACCCGCGACCGATGAGGGACAGATGGATCACCTCTTGTCAGAGATCAGTCGGCTGCGTCCCTCCAGATCGCCTTCCCTACCAGGCACCGAGGCCATCACGCGCCCGCTGCCTATGTGATGACGTGAATCGGCCTGCGATGTTCGGCCTCGGCGAAAGTGTCGGTATATGCCGTTATTCTGGTCGTTATGGCTGGTTCGGGGAGGACACGGCAGGAACAAGTTTGCGCCGTCGGTTCAATGGAGAGTCTCCTCTTGGCCCACGCGCCGTACCGGGGCAACTCGGGCTCGGTACGGCGTGACGCCCCGTGCCGCACGACATCGATTATTTCGAAGCGTCGCTTGGACGGGAGCCCCAACTGATGGCGCGTATCCGCGAGATCGTACCGAGTCAGCAAGAGATTCGGCCGCACAAGCTCGAGCACGCTGTCTCGTGCCAATACAAGGTGATCGAGGACTTCGACGACAGACCCCTCGTTCACCTGTCCACGTTCGGCTCCGACCAGCGAGAGTCGCACCCCAAGAGCAGCCAGTCGCTGCAACTCACGCTAGAGAACGCCACCGAGTTGATGAACGTCTTCGCCGAGGCCTTCGGTTTCACGTGGCGGCCGCAACGCAACCGAGGCGAACAGTCCGATATAGAGCCTACTTTCGCGGACGCGACCGACGAACTGGCCGCGCGACTGTACGTGCCCAAGGCTTGGCTTCAGGAGTGCATAGATCTTCTTCGCGATCGACCGCAGCTGATCTTCTACGGACCGCCGGGAACTGGCAAGACCTACCTGGCCAAGGCTTTGGCCGAGCATCTCTCCAGCGCGGAGAACGTGCGGATAGTCCAGTTCCATCCCGCCTATTCCTACGAAGACTTCTTCGAAGGGTTCCGGCCTGTCCAGTCGACAGACGGTCACCTCGCGTATCACCTTCAGTCGGGGCCGTTACGCCTATTGGCAGACGAGGCCCGCAAGAATCCCGACATGGTGTACACACTGATCATCGATGAGATCAATCGTGGCAACCTGGCGAAAATCTTCGGGGAGCTGTACTACCTGTTGGAGTATCGGAACGAGAGCATCGACCTGCTGTACTCGGACGGCAAGGAGAGCTTTGCGCTGCCGAAGAACATCGCCATCATCGGAACCATGAACACTGCGGACAGATCCATCGCGCTTGTCGACTCGGCGATGCGGCGGCGGTTCGCGTTCATGTCGCTGCATCCTTCTGATGAACCGACCAGGAGCATCCTGCGAAACTGGCTTCAGGCGCATGGGCACAACACGGCCATCGCCGAGATCGTAGACGTACTGAACGCCACCATAGAAGACGAGGATTTCAAGATCGGTCCGTCGTACTTCATGCGCCCGGCCGCTATCACTCGGCACGGTATGGACCTCACTTGGCGGACATCCATCATCCCGCTGCTTCAGGAATATCACTTCGGCGACACGAATATCGTCGTCGAGCAGCGTTACTCGCTGGAATTGATTGCGGAACGGGCCGGAGTCGGAATAGACGGCGGCGTGTAGTGGCATGGGGGCCAAACCGCCGATTGAACTGATCGAACACGGAACTTGGAAGATCGTCGACCTCGCACCCTTGGAGTTCGACGCTCTGAAGGAGACGAAGTTCGTCAACGTGAAGTCTTCCTTGCAGGGCGGATGTCGGATCACTCCTGGCGGGAAAGTGGGTTCGATCAGGGTTGGTACCGTGCAGGTCGACGTCCG
Organism: Nocardia sp. NPDC004260; assembly: GCF_053603155.1. Lineage (NCBI taxonomy): Bacteria > Bacillati > Actinomycetota > Actinomycetes > Mycobacteriales > Nocardiaceae > Nocardia > Nocardia sp. NPDC004260. The sequence goes on from NZ_JBSGEZ010000019.1 coordinate 80,884, forward strand.
GCCGAAGATCACCGAGCTGAGGCGGCTGCTCTTTTTCATAGGTTACTGCTCGAACCCGAAGATCTGGCGTGAGGAGGTGGTCCATCTCGACAAATCCGATGGACTGTTTCCGGCGGTTTCGGAATCTTTCGTGCGCTTGGCCGCGCGGGCTCTGGAAGGCGGCCTGCTCCAGAGCTACCGAACGAAAATGGAATCGCTCCAAGTGGTCCGAGGGCGGATCGACTTCAACGAGCAGATCACTCGGCGGCACGGCCTGCCGTTGCCGGTCGCGGTCGAGTACGACGACTTCACCACCGACATCGCCGAGAATCGAATCGTCCTCGCGGCGGCGACGGCTTTGAGTGCTCTGCCGCAAGTAGGTTCGGACGCTCGGCATAAGCTCAGTCGTATTCGATACCAGATGAACGACGTGGCTCTCCCCGAGCGGAATGGCACCCGGCCTATGTGGCGTCCTACCAGGCTCAACGTCCGATATCACGATGTCCTGAGACTGTCTGAAGTCATTCTCGACAACTGCTCCTTCGACCAGCGCAACGGGGGCTTGGCGGTCACCGGGTTCATGTTCGACATGTGGAAGATCTACGAGGACTTCGTCACTAGTGCGTTGAGCATGGCTATGCGTCGATACGGCGGACGGGCGGTCACGCAAGGGCGGATCTGGATGGACATGGCGAAGACGATCCTCATGAAGCCGGACTTGATCTGGTACGACACGAGCGACCGCCCGGTCGCCGTGGTCGACGCGAAGTACAAAGTTGAGCGGCCTAAGGGGTTCCCCGAAGCCGATATCTACCAGATGCTCGCTTACTGCTCGACGCTCGGTCTCGAGGAAGGTCACTTGATCTATGCGAAGGGCAATGGCCCAGTGAAGACGCATAAACTCGTGAGTTCCGGCATCACGATCCACTGTCGTGCTCTCGATCTCGGGGCTCCACCCACGGAGCTGCTGCACGAGATCGATAACATCGCCCGCATTATCCTGCATCGATGATCTTTTTCTCATCGCTCGACAGTGCGCCCCAGCGCGCTCGATGCCTTCGATCCGAGCCGAAGAAGCTCCGCCAAGGTTGTGGGGTCCATCGTGAGTTCGAATTCATTGCCGGATGATCCGAACACGAATGTCACTGATACGTCGTCCTTGCTTATGACGGTTTTGACCGGGCAGCCATCACTCGTGCTGACCCAACTGCCGACCGTCAGTCGATTCCATGTCATGGTTGCTCCCCATCTGGTGTGGCGCTCTCGAGCCACCACGCGTCGCCGTATGGATTTCGGACTATGGCCACTTCGACATTTCGATCGGAACCAATGCCCGCGTGAGTGGCAAACCCGTCATGGTCAGAGGCGTGCATGCTGCGGCTCCACCTATCGCATCCGGCGCGGACGAGGCAGAGCACATGCCCGGATGGCTTCGACGACGGCCAGCCCTGACGGGCGGTAACTGTCACGTGGCGGGTTTACCCACACCCGAAATCCATGGCGGTCGGCGGGCGATGGGAGTGCGATTCGGGCGCCGAGTCTGGCGACGGACGCGTTGAGGCGGAACAGTTCGCCGAACAGAGCCATGTCGTCGTTGGGGACATCCGGTATGACGAGGAAGGTCCACCGCTTGGAGCGGGGATGCGAGACGATCGGGCCGGGCCGAATGCCGCGCCCCTGCATGTGAACTTTGATGGAAGCGCCGAGTTCGGCTGGAACGGTGATTCCTCCGACACTGCCCGAGGGAATGAAGATCTGGCGGAGTTGCGGCTGCACACGCGCGGGCAGACCGCAGATCTCCCTGTAGAAACGGCATCTCGACATCAATGTGTCTGACGGTATGCCGTACACGAGTGGCGTTTGGTGCGTCGCGCCACCCCTCGCATATCTGTGAACGGATCGCATTCCTTGCCTCCTGCTCCAGTCGATCGAAGACGAGCACCTGACGCCGCAGAGCCTGAAAGCGCTTCGGCGTGGAGTGCTGTGGCTAGATTCCGCCTCGAAGTGGCTCTGCGGGAACGCCCGTTTGAGGGAGGACAAGGGGAGAATCGGGGGATGTCGGGCTGGTTCGGGCCTGGCGGCCTGGGGCGGATGCAATGATTTGGCTGCGGGTTACCGAACGAGGGGGACGGGGCTTGTCCGAACCGAATCACCAGCTCAGCGCGGCACGAGCTCGAACGAAGTCCGAACTCACGGGGCATCCGTTGTCTCGTGCGGAACTCGCCGACGCGGTAAACGCCTGGGTCTATCGGCGAACGGGTCGGGTTGTTCAACTGTCGGGCAACTACATCGGGAAGTTGGAGCGCGGCGTCTTCCACTGGCCGAACGCGGACTACCGCGCCGGGCTGAGGGCCGTACTCGGCGTCGCGACTGACGCCGAACTCGGTTTTCGTCCCGTCGAGCGCGGAACCGGCGGCGATACCATGGTGTTGGACGATTCACCGATGTTCCTGCCGAGCGCGGGGAAAGAGGTTGACGACGTGCAACGCCGAACCTTTCTGCTCAGCGCGTCAGTCGCCGGTGTCGGTATGGCCTTCGGATTGGAGTCGGCTCGGCACGGCCTGAATCGCGCCGTGTCAGAGGGTGTTCCGGTCGATCTGGAGGACTGGAACGAGATAGTCCGCGAATACGGAGCCGCATACGTCACCCACACGTCCACCGAGTTGCAAGAGATGCTGTTGGTGGATGTCCTGAGCCTCGAGGCGGCGCTCGGTTCATCGCGGAGCGCCAGCCAGCGCCGCGAGCTGTACAAGATAGGCGCTCTTTTGAGCCAGTACATGGCCCAATCCATCGGAGACCTCGGCCGCCGACGCGAAGGGGCACGGTGGTGGCGCACGGCTCGCTACGCCGCAGACTGCTCAGGCGATCCCCACACCATCATGTTCGTGCGGGGACGCAAAGCCATCCGGGGGATCTATGACGGACTGGATCCTGAAACCATCATCGATGAGATCGGCAAATGCGATCCCCTGATCGCGGACGGTCCGGCAGTCGGGAGACCCAGCCTGCTTGCTGCGCGGGCTCAGTCTTTCGCTTTGTTGGGTCGCGCTGAGGAGGCGGAGTCGTCGTTGAACGATCTGCGGGAGACATTCGCAGCTCTGCCGTCTTCCATGACCAAGGATCACAGCTGGCACTGCTGGGCATATCCGGAAGAGCGAGTCAGATTCGCTGAAAGCTTCGTGTACTCCCATCTAGGCGATACCCGCCGGGCAGAACAGGCGCAGTCGGCGGCGCTCAACCTGTATCCGCCGAACAGTCGGCGCGGGCCGGTTCAGATCGAGTTGCAGCGTGCCCTCTGCCTGGTCTCGGCCGGAGACCCAACTGCGGGCGCTGGTCATGCGACTACCACCTTGGGGGGTTTGCCGACCGAGCACCGGACGCGGTTCGTCATGGGTTTAGGGGAACAAGTCCTCGCGGCCGTACCGAAAGGTCAACGGCGCATGCGCAGCGCTCTGGAACTCCACGAACTACTGCGGGACGACGCCTTTTGCCGTGAGAAGGCCATCGGGTCATGACCTCGCGCCTGCTCGATCTCGCACACTACGACGCCGCTGAGGCACTCGAACTCGAAGACGAACTCGAGGCCCTGTACTTCGACTCCCACCGCGAGCAGCAAGACAACCCGTGGTACAGCCCAGCGCGATTCTGGAAACGACTCGAAGAAATGTACGCGCCGATAGCAGGCTTCGTACTGGTCGCGGGACGGATAGACGGTCGGATGATCGGCTACGCCTTCGGCACTCCCTACAGCCGACCACAAGCAGTGTGGAAGAAAGCAATTCGGGTCTACCCGCAATTGGTCGCTGAGACAGAAGGCACACCGGTCTACATCTTTCGCGAGTTCGCCGTACATCCCGACTACCAAGGTCGAGGTTTCGCGAAGACCATCCACGACGCCTTGCTGACGCGGCGGCCGGAACCACTGGCCTACCTGCTGGTGCGAGTCGGCAACCCGGCCCGCGCCGCATACGAGGCATGGGGTTGGCGCTTGATCGGACAAGACCGGCCGTTCGCCGACTCCCCGGTTATGGATGAAATGGCCCGGCTGTTGAGCTGACTCACCCAGTGCCGCTCAGGTGTGCCCGCAGGAGGAGCGCGAGCTCATCGTGTAACTCCACGATGCCCATACGAGTTTTCCGCCGACAACGTGATCACTGAATCGGAATCTCGATTCCAGCGACCTCGGGTTTCTCTCAGCGCCCTACTTCTGCTGTTTCGACAGCCCGACCCTGTCGCCGCGACAGCTCGCACGCCTCGGCAACATAGAACGCCGCCAGGGCATCCGCCGGAGTGCAGGGATTGTCGAGCCGCCCGGTCGCAACCTCGATGAACGTTGCGAGTTCCTCCGCATACGCCGGACGGAACCGTTCCATGAACCCGGCATAGGGAGGATAGGGGGAGGGGCTGTGGTCGGGTTCGACGGAAGTCAGCGGCGCGCGGTCGTCCAATCCGACAATGGCGTTCCCTTCAGACCCCAACGCTTCCAACCGAACGTCATACCCAGCCCCGTTGTACCGGGTCAGCGATACGGTGGCCAGCGTCCCATCATCCAGACGCAGCACCACCGCCGCCGTGTCGACGTCGTCCGCTTCGGCGAAGAACGCCGCGCCTCGGTTCGCCCCGAGCGCATACACCTCGACGATCTCTCGCCCCGTCACCCACCGAATGATGTCGAAATCATGCACCCCGCAGTCGCGGAAGATCCCACCCGACCGCGGAATGTACTCGGCGGGCGGCGGGGCCGGATCGAGTGTGGTCGCCCGCAAGGTATGCAGCCACCCCAGCCTGCCGGAGCGGATCGCTTCGCGCGCCGCACGGTACCCGGCGTCGAACCGGCGTTGGAAGCCGATTTGGACCGGGACGGAGGAGTCGCGGAGGTGATCGATGACGGCGAGCGTGCCGGTGATATCGGCCGCCACGGGCTTTTCGCAGAAGACGGGGATCCCCGCGTCGACGGCGCGGATGATGAGTTCGGGGTGGGAGTCGGTGGCGGTGGCGATGATCAGGCCGTCGAGGTCGGCGGCGAAGAGGGTGTCGAGGTCGGGGGCGAATTCGACGCCGAGGACGGCGGCTGTGGTGCGGGCGCGGTCGGCGTCGGCGTCGGCGACCAGGACGGTGGCGACGTTCGGGAGTTTCTTCAGGGTCTCGGCGTGCGAGGTTCCGATGCGGCCGGTTCCGGCGAGGCCCAGCGTGACGGGTCGGTGAGGTGACATCGGCTCTCCTTATATATGGACGCGACGTGTTTTGGCGGGCCTGCGGCCCCGGCGGTTCAGCGTGGAGCGGTCGTGGTCGAGCGGACGACGAGCGACGGTTCCACCCGGCGGCGGACCGGGGTGGTGCGGCCGTCGCGGAGGCGTTCGGTGAGCGCGTCGATCGCTAGGCGGCCCATCTGGATGCGGGGCTGGTCGATGGTGGTCAGCGCGACGTGACGCAGCGCGGCAAGCGAGGTGTTGTCGTAGCCGACCACCGAGACGTCCTCGGGCACCCGCAGGCCCGCTTCCTCCAGCGCGGACATCGCCCCCACGGCGTTGAAGTCGTTGCCGCAGACCAGCGCGGTGGGGAAATTGTCGTGGGAGAACAGGTTCAGCAGTTTGCGCACCGCGGCCATGCCCGCGGAGTCGGTGTGCTCGCTCGGCACGACCAGCGGTTCCAGGCCGTGGCGCTGCATGGCGGCGCGGTAGCCCTTGCGGCGTGGGGCCGAGGTGAAAGCGCCGCCGCCGTCGAGGTGCACGATGCGCCGATGTCCGAGCATGACCAGGTAGTCGACGGCCAATCCGGTGCCGACCTCGCCGTCGTCGTTGACCGTGTCGATCTCGGTGACGGTGGACGTGCGGGATACCAGCACCAGCGGAGCCTGCTGCGCCGCTTCGCGAATAGCGGCGGCGGGCAGGACCGGCGACAGCAGGATGATGCCTCCGGGACGGAAGGAGAGCAGGCTCTCCAGCGCGGCGCGCTCGCGGGCGGCGGTGCGTCTGCCGGTGTTGAGGATCAGTTCGAGGCCGGCGGCCTGGGCGGCGGCGTCCATGCCTTCGACGACGTCGGCGAAGAAGGCGTTGCGCAGGTCGGAGACCATGACGCCGACGATGTTGGAGGTCCGGCTGGCCAGCGAGCGCGCCATGATGTGCGGTTGGTAGCCGAGGTCTTTCGCCGCGTCGAGCACGGCGCGGCGACGGTGCTCGCTGACCTTCGGGGAGTTGCGCATGACCAGCGAGACGAGGGCGCGGGAGACGCCCGCGCGGGCGGCGACGTCTTCCATGGTCGGTCGTGCCATGTCGCCTCCGTTCCGCGTTCGCAGGCCTTTTCGGCTCGGACGATACAAGCTCCGCGCGGGCTGATCAATAGAGCGCTCTAATCGGACTTCACGAGTGGCGTATCGGTTCGGACTAGGCGCTCACAGCCGAATACCGCCTGGTAATTGCGTTTTGGCGACGCGCTGACGACTCTTGACACGCTATGACCTGCGTTACATAGTTGGAGCGCTCCAATAGAGCGGTTCACCTCGACGTCGAAGGTCGGAGAGCACCGATGACCGAATCCCTCTACCCGCTGCGCATCGCGGCCGCGCCGATCTCCTGGGGAGTATGCGAGGTCCCCGGTTGGGGCCACGTGCTCGACGCGCCCACCGTCCTGGCCGAGATGGCCCAGCTCGGCCTGACCGCGACGGAGATCGGTCCTCCCGGCTATCTGCCACGCGACCCAGGTGAGCTGCGCCGATTGCTGGAGACCTTCGGACTCACCGCCGTCGGCGGATTCCTCGCCGCCGTGCTGCACCGCGACCGGCAGGACGCCGTCGCCCGCGCCGAGGACACCGCCGCCCAGCTGGCCGCCGCGGGCGCGGAAGTACTCGTCCTCGCCGCCGCGACCGGTTTCGACGGGTACGACGCGCGCCCGCAACTGGACGGCTCCGAGTGGAGCGCCTTGGTCGACACGGCCACCGCGATCCGGGACGTCGCCGCCGCGCACGGCCTGCGCACGGTGCTGCACCCGCATGTCGGCACCCATGTGGAGAGCGAGGCCGAGGTCGAGCGGTTCCTCGCCGATTCCGATCTCGACATCTGCCTGGACACCGGGCATCTGCTCATCGGCGGCACCGACCCGGTCCGGCTCGCGCGACGGCACGCGGAGCGGATCGGGCACATCCATCTCAAAGACGTGCGCGGCGCGCTGGCCGATCAGGTCCGTGCCGGAAAGCTGGACTACAGCTCGGCTGTGTGCCGTGGGCTGTATGTGCCGCTGGGCGAGGGCGACGTCGACATCGCGGCACTCGTGCACACCGCGCGGGCCGCGGGCTACCGGGGCTGGTACGTGCTGGAGCAGGACGCCGCGCTGCGACCGGGCGAATCGGCGCGGCAGGCGAGCGACGACACCGGGCGCAGCCTGCGCCACCTCGCGGACATCGCACTCGCCGCCGCGGGAATCTGAAGGAAGCGACGATGTCTCCGACACAACAGCGCGGCCTCACCGCGAGAGGGCGGCGTTCGGGCCGCCTGCTGCCGTGGATCGCCACGGCCGCGCTCCTGGCCGCGTGCAGCGGCCCCGGCGCCGACGCGCCCGCACCCTCGCAGACGCCGATGGCCGCCGGGACGGTGGAATCCGTCGCGGTGGTGACCCACGGCAGCCCCGGCGACGCGTTCTGGAACGTTGTCAAGAACGGCGCGGAAGCGGCGGGCAAGGACCTCGGAATCCGGGTGGAGTACAACGCCTCCGGTGATCCCGGCCAGCAGGCGAAGCTGATCGACAACGCGGTGGCGCAGGGCGTCGACGGGCTCGTCGTCTCGATGGCCAATCCCGAGGCGCTACGGCCATCGGTGGAAAAAGCTGTTGCCGCTGGCATTCCGGTGGTGACCATCAATTCGGGCGAGTCCGAGAGCGCCAAGTTCGGCGCGTTCGTCCATGTGGGCCAAAGCGAATCGCTGGCCGGGCAGGCCGCGGGCAGACGGCTCGCGGAGGCGCGGCGCACGAAGATGCTGTGCGTCATCCACGAGGCGGGCAATATCGGCGCGAACGAGCGCTGCGCGGGCGCGACCAAGGCCTTCGGCAATGCCACCACGCTCCAGGTGGACATCAACAATCCCACCGACGCGCAATCACGGATCAAAGGCGCGCTGGAGGCCGATCGCTCCATCGACGCGGTTCTGACGTTGAACTCGCAAGTCGCCGCGCGAGCCGTGGACGCGGTGCGGGAAGCCGGTTCGGCAGCCACCGTCGCCACCTTCGATCTGAATTCCGATGTGGTGGACGCGATCCGAGCCGGGAAGCTGCTGTTCGCGGTGGATCAGCAACAGTACGAGCAAGGCTATCTGCCGATCGTGCTGTTGAAGCTGTACCGGACGAACCTGAACACCGCCGGAGGCGGCGCGCCGGTGCAGACCGGACCCGGTTTCGTCGACAAGAGCAATGTGGACGCCGTCGCCGCGCTCGTCGCGCAGGGCACGCGATGAGGTGGATGAAATGACCGTTGCCACAAAGACACCCGACCGGACCCGAGACACGGGCCGCTCACCGCTGCAACGCCTGGCCGTGCGGCCGGAGATCGGCGCGGCGCTGGGGGCGCTGCTGGTGTTCGTCTTCTTCTCCGTCATCACCGACCGGTTCCTGAGTCCGCTCGGCGTCGCGACCTGGCTGGACGACGCCTCCACGCTGGGCATCATGGCGGTGGCCGTGGCCCTGCTGATGATCGGCGGCGAGTTCGACCTGTCGGCGGGCGTGATGACCGCCTCCACGGCGCTGGTCACCGCCCTGCTCGCGGTGCACGCCGGCTGGAACGTGTGGTTCGCGCTGCTCGCTTCGCTGGCGTTCGCGCTGGTCGTCGGCGCGTTCAACGGCTGGGTGGTGATGCGAACCGGCCTGCCCAGCTTCATCGTCACCCTGGGTACGTTCCTCGCCCTTCAGGGCCTGAATCTCGGCGTGACTCGGCTGGTCACCGACACGGTGCAAGTGTCGGGCGTGCGCGGCGCGGACGGCTACCAGTCGGCGGGCTGGGTGTTCGCGTCGACACTCGACATCGGGGAAGCGCACCTCCAGGCGTCGGTGGTCTGGTGGGTCGTGCTCACCGCGATCGCCGCGATCGTTCTGGTCCGCACGAGGTTCGGCAACTGGATCTTCGCCGTCGGCGGCGCGCTGCCCAGCGCCCGCGCGGTGGGCGTGCCCGCGGATCGCACCAAGATCCTGCTGTTCATGGGCACGGCGTTCGCCGGTTGGGTGGTCGGCTCCTGCAACATCCTGCGGTTCGCGAGCGTGCAGGCCAACCAGGGCGTCGGACTGGAGCTGCACTACATCATCGCCGCCGTCGTCGGCGGGTGTCTGCTCACCGGTGGCTTCGGCTCAGCGGTGGGGGCCGCGATCGGCGCGCTGATCTTCGGCATGGCGCGCCAAGGCATCGTGTTCGCCCGCTGGGACAGCGACTGGTTCATGCTGTTCCTCGGTGTGCTGCTGCTGGCGGCGGTGCTGGTCAACAACCGATTCCAGAAACGAGCCGAAAGGGTGCGCCGATGACTTCCCTCATCGAGGCCGTCGACCTCGGCAAGAGCTACGGCGGCGTCGTCGCCCTGCGCGAGGTGTCGACGGTGGTGAACGCGGGCGAGGTGACCTGCGTGCTCGGCGACAACGGCGCGGGCAAATCCACGCTGATCAAGATCCTCGCCGGGGTGCACCGGCACGACGGGGGCGAACTGCGCGTCGAGGGCGAATCGGTGCGGTTCGCCTCACCGCGCGAGCCGTTGGATCGCGGCATCGCCACGGTGTACCAGGATCTCGCGGTGGTGCCGTTGATGAGCGTGTGGCGCAACTTCGTGCTGGGCTCGGAGCCGACATTCGGATTCGGCCCGTTTCGGCTGCTGGACCGTAAGAAGGGCTGCGCGATCGCGCGAACGGCGTTGGCGGACATGGGCATCGAGATCCGCGACATGGAACAGCCGGTCGGCACGCTGTCGGGTGGGCAGCGGCAGTGCGTCGCCATCGCGCGGGCCGTGCACTACGGCGCGAAGGTGCTGATTCTCGACGAGCCGACCGCCGCGTTGGGCGTTAAGCAGGCCGGGGTGGTGTTGCAGTACGTCGTGCGGGCACGCGAACGCGGGCTCGGCGTCGTGCTCATCACGCACAACCCGCACCACGCCTATCCGGTCGGCGACCGATTCCTGCTGCTGAAGCGGGGCGCGATGCTCGGCTCGTACGAGAAATCGGAGATCGACCTGCCGGAACTGACCCGCCAGATGGCGGGCGGGGCGGAACTGGAGGCGTTGCAGCACGAACTGCGACGCGTGGTGACGCCGTGAACGAGGAGGCGAATTCGTGACCGAGCTGGAGGCGTTGACCATCGGCCGCGTCGGGGTGGACCTGTATCCCGAACAAAGCGGCGTCGCCTTGGCGCAGGTGCGCAGCTTCGCGAAATTCTTGGGCGGCACCGCGACCAACGTCGCCGTGGCCGCCGCCCGGCTCGGTCGCCGTACGGCGGTGCTGACCAAGGTGGGCCCCGACGGCTTCGGCGACTTCGTGCGCACGGCGCTGGAGGACTTCGGCGTCTCGTCCCGTCATGTGTCGACCGCGCCGCACCTACAGACGCCCGTGGTCTTCTGCGAGCTCACGCCGCCGTCCGATCCGCCACTGCTGTTCTACCGCGCGCCGATCGCGCCGGACCTGACCATCACTCCGGACGAAGTGCCCTGGGAAGTCGTCGATGCCGTGCCCCTGCTGTGGGTCACCGGCACAGGAGTGAGCGCGGAGCCGGGGCGTGGCACCCAGCGCGACATATTGCTGCGGCGTGCACGACGCGGGCATACGGTGCTCGACCTCGACTACCGGCCGATGTTCTGGCCGGATGTCGAGACCGCGCGGACCGAGATCGGGTGGATGGTCGACCACGTGAACGTAGTGGTCGGCAACCGTGCCGAGGTCGAGATGGCGGTGGGCACCGCCGACCCGGACGCGGCGGCCGATCGACTGCTCGCCCGTGGCGTGCGCCTGGCGGTGATCAAGCAGGGCGGCGACGGCGTGCTGGTGGCCACCGCCGAGGAACGCTGGACGGTGCCGCCGTGCCGCGTGGACGTGGTGTGCGGGCTCGGCGCGGGTGACGGTTTCGGCGGCGCGCTGGTCCACGGCCTCCTCTCGGAGTGGGACCCACGACGCATCGCGACCTACGCCAACGCGGCAGGCGCCCTGGTCGCCGCGCGTCTGGCCTGCGCGGACGCGATGCCCACGGCCGCGGAGATCGAGGAACTGTTGTGCGGGTGAGTCGCGAAAAGCGGGACGGAGCAGCTGTCGTGCCGATAGCCGGTCGACGGCGCTGGGCCGAGTCACCACGCGCGTGTGCGACGGACGCCCGGCGAGATCGAGCGCGGCTACGCGCGAGTGCCGCTGTGCCGATCCATGCTCTGCTTTCGGATCGGCCTCGCGGCGCATCGATACCTACGCCGACACGATCGGGCGCATTGGCCGCTGCTTGCCCGGCGTGCGGCGGATGCTATGCCCGCACGTCCGCGGAGATCGAGCACCTGCGGGGGCAGCCGCGGCGAATGGAGGAGCAGCCGTGTGGTTGAGCCAGGTCCGGAATCCGGGGCAGCCGCGGCGAATGGAGGAGCAGCCGTGTGGTTGAGCCAGGTCAGGGATCCGGGGCAGCCGCGGCGAATGGAGGAGCAGCCGTGTGGTTGAGCCAGGTCAGGGATCCGGGGCAGCCGCACCGAATGGACGAGCAGCCGTGTGGTTGAGCCGGGCCGGAAATCCGGGGCAGCCACACCGAATGGAGAAGCGGCTGTGCGATTGAGCCGGGCCAGGAAGCGAGAAGCTGCGCGCCGACCAATCTGTGGTCGAGCCGCGGACTGTGGCTGCGGACCGAGTGCGGGAAGGAGGAAGCGGCATGCATGTGACCGACGAACGCTGGCGTGAGTTACTGCACGTGCGCGCGACGGACCCCGCCGCGGTCGAACGGGCCTACGCCGAACGGGTACGCCGCGCCGACCTGCTGGCGGGCAAGCAGACCTTGTTTCTCGTCGCCGCGGATCACCCGGCTCGCGGCGCGCTGGGCATCGGCGCGGACCGCACTGCCATGGCGGATCGGCGCACGCTGCTGGAACGGCTGCTGATCGCGCTGGCCGACCCGGACGTCGACGGCGTGCTCGGCTCGCCGGACGTGGTCGAGGAACTGTTGCTGCTGGACGCGCTGGACGACAAGGTCGTGATCGGTTCGATGAACCGCGGCGGGCTGGCGGGCGCGGAGTGGGAGATCGACGATCGCTTCACCGGGTACGACGCGGATTCTCTCGCGCGGTTCCGGCTCGACGGCGGCAAGATGCTGCTGCGCCTGGTCGACTCCGACGCGGGCACCGTGCCGACGCTGCAAGCTTGCGCGCAGGCGGTCTCGGAGCTGGCGGCGCACGAGCTGATGGCGATGGTCGAGCCGCTGCCGTATCACCGGGACGGCTCCGGTGCGCTGGTGATGAGCAAGGACGCGGTCTCGCTGTCGCGGGCGATCACGGTGGCCTCCGGCCTCGGCGTCACCTCGGCCTACACCTGGCTGAAGATCCCTGCGCCGCAGGATATCTCGGTGCTGGATGCCACGACGCTGCCGGTTCTCGTGCTGGGTGGCGCGCCGTCGGGGGACCCGGCGGTGGATCGCGCGCTGTGGGGCGGAGCCCTCGGCCACGAGGTTGTTCGTGGTCTCGTCGTCGGCCGCACCTTGTTGTACCCGCCGGACGGCGACGTCGGCAGGGCGGTCGCAACCGCCGCCCGCTTACTGAAAGAAGCCCGATGAGGAGCGAAGTGACCGCGGGGCCGGTACTTCCCGACCGCGGACAGAGGAGGCGCGATGACACTGCACCGTCCCGAAGGAACGCTGCGCCATGACGGTGACCCGATCCTGCTGACTCCCGACGACGCCGGATGGACATACGCCGGACTGCGTGTGCTGCGGATCGATGCGGAGAAGTCGCGGATCGTGCGGACGGGGGAGTTCGAGGCGTTCGTCCTGCCGCTGTCAGGAGCGTGCACGGTACGCGTCGACGGCGAGACCTACGCGCTGACCGGCCGGGAATCGGTCTTCACCCGAGTGACGGATTTCGCCTACGTCCCGCGCGACGCCGAACTGGAAATCGTGGCCGAAGGCGGTGACCTCGAGGTGGCACTGCCGATGGCCCGCTGCGGGAGACGGCTCGAGCCGAGATACGGCCCCGCCGAGGAGGTGCCGGTCGAAATCCGAGGCGCGGGAAGCGCGACGCGTCAGGTCAGCAACTTCGGCATACCCGGTGTGTGGGAACACGCGGACAAGCTCAACGCCTGCGAGTTGATCACCCCGGACGGCAACTGGTCGTCCTATCCGCCCCACAAGCACGACGAGGCGAGCGACTGCGAGGTCGTCAACGAGGAGATCTACTACTTCCGCATCGCCGGCCGGGACGGCATCACCCCCTCCCGCGAGGGATTCGGCATGCACCGCACGTATACCGCCGACGGCACGGTGAACGAGAACGTCGTAATCCGCGACGGTGACGTCTTCCTGATCCCGCGCGGTTATCACGGCCCGTGCGTCGCGGCACCCGGCTACCCCATGTACTACCTCAACGTGCTGGCCGGTCCGGCGCCCGAGCGATCGATGGCGTTCTGCGACGACCCCGCGCACAGCTGGGTGCGGGCGCGCTGGGACGCCGAGCCGATCGATCCGCGCTGCCCGGTCACTTCCCACGAAGGACGGATCGGATGAAGCTCACCACGGCGCAGGCGCTGGTGGCCTGGTTGATCGCCCAGCGCTCCGAGACACTCGACGGCCGCGAGGCGCCGTTGTTCCCCGCCGTCTTCGCGATCTTCGGCCACGGAAACGTGCTCGGCCTCGGCACCGCGCTGCACGAGCGGCGCGCCGAACTCCCCGTCTGGCGCGGGCACGCCGAAGAGGGGATGGCGCTGGCCGCCGTCGGCTATGCGAAGGCCACTCATCGGCGTCAGGTCGGTGTCGCCACCTCATCGATCGGTCCCGGCGCGCTCAACATGGTGACGGCGGCGGGCGTCGCACACGCGAATCGCCTCCCGCTCCTCCTCCTTCCGGGCGACACCTTCACCGGACGCGCGCCGGACCCGGTTCTGCAACAGGTCGAGCACTTCGGCGACCCGACCGTCACCGTGAACGACGCGTTCCGCGCGGTGAGCCGCTACTTCGACCGCGTCACACGCCCGGAACAGTTGATCGCCACTTTGCCCCAGGCTGCCGGGGTGCTCACCGACCCGGCCGACGCCGGCCCGGTCGTCCTTGCGCTTCCACAGGACGTCCAGGCCGAGACCTACGACTTCCCTGACACGCTTTTCGAGCCGGTGCTGCACCGTCTCACCCGGCCACGTCCCGATCACCGGGCACTCGCCGAAGCCGTCGCCGCACTGCGCGCCGCGCACCGTCCGCTGCTGATCCTCGGCGGCGGCGTCCGGTATTCGGGCGCGGGACGCACCCTGCTGGAATTCGCCGAGAAGCACGGCATTCCGATCGTGGAGACCACCGCGGGCCGCACCCTGGTGCCGCACGAGCATCCGCTGTACGCGGGACCGCTCGGCATCACCGGCTCGGCGTCGGCGAACGCGATGGCGGCCGACGCCGACCTGGTCCTCGCCGTCGGCACCCGGTTGCAGGACTTCACCACCGCGTCCTGGACGGTCTTCGCACCGGACGTTCGCCTGGTCACCATCAATGTGGCACGCTTCGACGCCGTCAAGCACGGCGCGCTGGCGGTGGTCGGCGACGCCGAGGCCACGGTGTGCGAGATGACCGAGCGGATGGGGGAGTGGCGAGTCGACGCCGAGTGGACCGCGCGAGCCTCCGACCAGCGGGGCGCCTGGGACGCGCACATCGATGAATTGCGCGCGCCGACCCCGGGCGCGCCGAGCTACGCCCAGGTGGTGGGCGCCGTGAACGACCTGAGCGGGCCGAGCGACTACGTGCTGACGGCCTCCGGCGGCCTGCCCGGTGAACTTGTCGGCGGCTGGCGGGCGACCGGCGGCGCGCCGACCATGGACGTGGAGTACGGCTTCTCCTGCATGGGCTACGAGCTGGCGGGCGCGTGGGGCGCGGCCATGGCGCGCACCGACGGCGTGGTGACGACGCTGCTCGGCGACGGCTCGTATCTGATGCTGAACTCGGAGTTGTTCTCGGCGGCCTTCGCCGGGCATCCGTTCGTCGCGGTGGTCTGCGACAACGACGGCTATGCCGTGATCGCGAGGCTGCAAGAGGGGCAGGGCGGTGAGCCGTTCAACAACCTTTATGCCGATTGCCGCACCACGCGGGAACAACCGCCCCGAGTCGATTTCGCCGCCCATGCCGCCGCTCTGGGGTGTGCCGCTTTCACCGCCGCCGACCTGGACGAATTTCGTGACGCGTACCTGCGGGCGCGGGCGACGGCGATGGCCGAGCAGCGCCCCGCCGTGCTGGTTGTGCGGACGCGGCCGTCGTCGTGGACGGACGCGGGCGCCTGGTGGGAGGTCGGCGTGCCCGAGCAGCTGCCGGGCCGCGCCGCCTACGACGAGGCGAAACCACGTCAGGTGCGCTACCTGCGGTCGTGAACAGAACTTAATGAACAGTGCGCCCGATGGGCCACGGACCTAGGCTGAAGTAGGAGTCTAGGCGTGGTACGCTGAAATGCGCTGCGGCACAAGGTAACTGGTAGCGAATCCGTATCGGTTTCGAGCCGCGTCGCAAAGAAGCTCCACGCTGCCTGGCGCAGGTCGGTGGGGCATGCTCGTCAGGGAGGGTGACGGGCGTTATCCGGCGAAAAGTACGGGTACCCGACGGGCGGGCCCCGACGATGTCGCGTGATCGGGACCCGACCGAGCGTGGGAGGTGACAGACCAGCCCGCCCCTGAGCGAGCATTGCGAGTGCACTCGCGCACGACCGAGCCGAGGGCCCTCGTGAGCGTTAGCTCACAGTTGGTGGCGCGAAACGTGAGTAATTCGTCGGATCATGGCATCGTTGATCTACGAGACCAGGGCATCTCGATAACACCACCTGGCTCGTCTACAGAAAGTATGAAATGGCTCAAGGCATTGTGAAGTGGTTCAACAGCGAGAAGGGCTTCGGCTTCATCGCACAAGACGGCGGCGGGCCCGACGTCTTCGTGCACTACTCGGCTGTGAGCGGCTCGGGTTTCCGGTCCCTCGATGAGGGGCAGCGCGTGGAGTTCGAGATCGGCCAGGGACAGAAGGGTCCGCAGGCCCAGGACGTCCGCGTTCTCTGATCGCGACTTGACTTTCGAAAGGCCCCGCACCGGGACGGTGCGGGGCCTTTCCGCTTGTTCGGAGGGTCCTCACGCCTCGGAGCGGGTGAAGGTCACATGGGTGATGGCGGGGGAGTGTGTCACCGAGGCGACCTGGTAGCCCGGCAGCTCCCCCAGATCGTCGTAGAGGCGCTCGCCTGCGCCGAGCAGGATCGGGACGACGGCCAGATGCAACTCGTCCACCAGCCGCGCCCGCAGGAACTGCCGCACCGTGGCTGAACCGCCGCCCAAGCGCACGTCCTGTCCGTTCGCGGCCTCGAACGCGCGGCGCAGCACCGCCTCGGGGGTTTCGTCCACGAAGTGGAAAGTCGTGCCACCGTCCATCCCGAACGGCGGGCGTGGGTGGTGCGTCAGAACGAAGACGTCGTGATGGTACGGCGGATTGTCGCCCCACCAACCCGTCCATTCGTGGTTCGGCCATGCTCCGCGAATCGGACCGAACATATTGCGGCCCATGATGGTCGCGCCGATGCCGCGATCGCCCGCGGCCAGATACTCATCGTCGACGCCGGGGTCGTTCGTGGCCTCCGGGTTGGCGTAGGGCGTCGCGAACACCCACTCGTGCAGTCGCGTGCCGCCTTCGCCCAGCGGATTGTCCGGCCCTTGGTTCGGACCAGCGACATAGCCGTCCAGAGAGATCGCCAGGTTGTGTACGCGCAGCTTCGGCATGGACCACTCATTCCCACTAAGTGATTGCAATTCGCAATCGGTTGTGGGCAGCGTACGGCCAACTGGTTGTATATTGCAAGCAGTAGTTGACGACCGACAGGAGTGCCGGATGCGCGAGGAGGGACGTTCGGGATGCCCGATCAACGCGACGATCGAGCTGATCGGCGATCGGTGGACGCTGCTGGTGCTGCGTGACGTGATGTTCGGCAACCGGCGGCACTTCCGCGAGCTGCTGGCCGGATCGGAGGAGGGCATCGCCTCCAACATCCTGTCCGACCGGCTCAAGCGCCTGGTGGCCGCCGGGCTGCTCAGCCGTGCGGACACCAGGCCCGGCCAGAAGGCCGAGTACCGGCTCACCGAACCGGCCATCCAATTGGTCCCGATCATGGCGCAGCTCGGCGCATGGGGATTGCGGCACCGTCCGACCACCAGGCGTCTCCGCGTCCGGGCCGAACTGCTCGAGGCGGGCGGTCCGCGACTGTGGTCGGAGTTCATGGACGAACTACGCGAGAGCCACCTCGGCATACCGCGCCCGGATCCGGACCGCCCCACCGCCACGCAACGACTCGCTCAGGCTTACGCCGACGCCGTCGCCGAGGACGATCGGAAAGTCGCCTCGTAGGCGTCAGCCCGCCAGTGCCTCGGAGTGGAAGAACTCCGCTGTGATCTCCCTGGCCCGGGTGAGGTCCCGGCCCCGAGATTTGACGAAAACCTACTCCGTGCAGGCGAATTCGGCGGCGATGAACGCGGTGATCGGCGCGGGCACCGACCCGCTGCCCATCTCGCGGGTTCGCGATTTGAGGTCGGTCAGCCCGGTCACCGCCGCCGACAACTCCGCGGGCAGCTCGCACTGCCGCAACAGTGTGGGCAGATGCATCGGCGCCACCGCCGCCGCGGGATGCTCGCGCAGCCAGCGCAGTGCCATCGCCGGACGCAGCGCGTAGAAGACTTTCTTCAGCGATCCGGTGCGCTCGAACAGCGCCCACTGCTTGGCGCCCAGGTGTAGATAGTGCCGGGCGACCCGGTCACGGTCGGCGACCTCATCGGCCAGCGCGCGCAATCGGGCCGAACTGTCGGTAGTCGGTCACTGTCGGGGCATCCCGACGATCTTCCGCCGCGGCGCCCCGCGCATCGGGAACAGGGCCGCCGACGTGGAGCCGAGCATTTCTCCGTCCACCCCTTCGACGTATTCGAAAGTTATTTGATATCTCTATTGCCGGGCTTCGTCGAAGTGGCTCGAATCACTCGGAAGTCCCTTTTCCAGGTGTGGCGCGAGATTCGTACTAAATTTTTCTGAAATGTCGTTTTCGACTTCTATTAGCGAGGGAAATCTTCCGGCGCTTTCGGTGTCTTGACCTGGACAAACGTATAGATTCCCAGCTCGTTCACAGTGGGATGAGTGTCATGAGTCACATCTCAATCGATTTGTGGTCTGCGTTACCAAATATTCGAATTCTGTAACTGTCGCCGATCCGGCACCGACATGCCACGTGTCAGCCAGTTCGACTGGATAAGTTTCGAGGAAGAGGTATTTCCATGATCCCCGTTATCATCGACACCGGTAGCGCTGCCCTGAACGGTCTTTTCGGCACCCTTGGCGCCGCGCTGAACGGTCTTGTCGACACCCTGTGGACGGGTTCCTTCGGCGGCCGCTGACCGACGTGACGGTCGAGTAGGGTCGACCGGGTCCCACGCCGACCGACGGCGTGACGGAGCGGGCCCCCGCACCTGATGGTGTGGGGGCCCGCCGCTGCGCGGTCGCCGTTGGCAAAACGTGGTCATGCGCTCCGCAAGCACGAGGCGCGTGTCGAGTCGGAGCGTCACGGTGCGTTCGTGTGTCCGTTGTCGTGCCCGAACCGGCACCGCGCCGCAACGTCGAAGGTGGAGATCAGCCCCGCGCCGCGATGGCGGAGATCCCGGCGAGCTCGCTCGCGAGTCGCGCCGGGTGGGTCAGTTGCGGGTAGTGGCCCGCGCCTTCGATGGAAATCCACTCTCGCGCGGTCGGGGCGGTGACCGGGTCGTCGGAACCGGCGATGATCCGCACCGGCACGTCGATCCGTTCCAGCAGAGCTCGCAACTCCGCACGCCGCGCGGGAGCGCTCGCCTCCCGCAACGCGCCGACCGTTCGGCCCGCGACGCCCGGCCTGCGCAGGTTCGCCGCCGCGCTCGCGATGGCGTCGCTCTCGGGCACGCCTAGCCGTTTCGACAAGGCCGCCGCCGAGATCCGACGCATCGCCGCGGTCGCGAGTGGCGAGCGCAGCAGCCGGCCCGACCGCGGCTGCAAGAAGGCGGGCGCGACCAGCACCACGCCGGAGACTCGGTCAGGATGCCGCGCCGCGTACCGCAGCACCGGGCCGCAGCCGAGCGAGTGGCCGACCAGAACGGGGCGCGTGCGCACCGAAGCGAGCAATCCCGGCAGCACCGCGTCACGATCCCCTGGCGCCGAACGCCCGAGGCCGGGCAGGTCCACGACCAGGGCGGCCCCGTCCAGTTCCGCGCGCACCTGGTTCCATGACTCGCCGTCCAACGGAAGGCCGTGCACCAGGACGTAAGCCGGGCGGACGCGCTCGCCGCCAACCCAGACGCCGTCGGTGAAACCGGCTGTCGGGTCATCGGCCACCGCGCCGAACCGGGTGGCCACGAGATGGTCGGCCCAGCCCAAGAGGGTCGCCTCTGTCGGCGGCATGGTGAGCCCGGCTCGCCGCGCCACTTCCCGCGCCGCCGATGTGTCGTAGCGGTCGTCGGCGATGAAGCTGAGCGTCTCCGGGTCGGCGCCGGTGAGTGCGGGCGGAAGCTTCGAGATGACGCCGACCGGAATCGAGAACCGGGGCGCGCGGACGCCCAGGTGATCAGCCAGTAGTCGCACGAGCTTCGGCAGCACGGGAGTCCGATCATCCAGAACCGTGTAGGACCGGCCCGCGGTATCGGGCAGCGTGGGCAGGCTGATCAGGAAATCCGTGAAGTAGTCCAGATCCACGATCGGCACGAAGGTCTCGGGCCCGCCGGGGAGAGCCGGGAGCCGCCCGTTCCACAGATCCTCGACGACGCTCGCCAGCCCGATGTATTGACCGGGGCCGATCACGCTGCTCGGGTTCGCGATGGTCAGCGCGACGCCGAGTTCTGCCGCCCGGCGGCGCAGCAGCGGATCGGATTCGAACTTCGACGCGCCGTACGCGCCGTTCTCGTAGTGCTGCTCCTCGGATTCCTCCACGGTGATCCGGTACCCGGTGATGTGCACGACGCGTCGCGGCTCGGGGAGGGCGGCGGCCCATTCCAGCACTCGCAGCGCCCCGGTGACGTTCACCGCGTACGCGTCCTCGGGGGCGAGCCCGAAGGCGAAGCGGGCCGCGCAGTTGTACACGTCGCGCACGCCGGACGCGTCGAACTCGGCGGGCAGACCGAGGTCCGGTGCGGTCACGTCACAGGTGAGGATTTCCAACCCGCTCTCGTCCACGCCTTGTCTGCGCAGCCAACTGGTGAGCCGCTCCGCACTGCCCGCACGCAATGCGGCGGCGACGGAATGCCCCTGCTGGAGCAGGCGGGCGACCGCGTTGCGGCCGAGGAACCCGGCGGCCCCGAAAACGATGCTGTCGGACATGACGTCCTCCTTACTAGACCGGTCTACATATTCTGTGGACATGGAAAAACTTCCTGCGGTGTCGGCGGATTCGGCCTCAGATCATGGCGCGCAGTGTGCGTTCGACCCGTTCCAAGGGTTCACGGCTTCGCTGCGCACGTGCCAGCAGCAGTGCGCCCTCGACCATCGCGAGCACCGCTGCCGCGAGATCGTCCGCGTCGGCACGGCCGTCGGCCCGCAGCCGGATGCGCAGCGCCTGCTCCCATGCGGCGTAGGCGGCGGCGCACTCGGCCTGGATCGGGTCGTTCGCCGCCGCGACGTCCAGGGCGACGGTGGCGACCGGGCAGCCTTGTTGCCAGCCGGATGCTTCCAGCCGGTCGCCGAACGCTCGGAGCAGCCTGCTCGCGGCCTCGGCGGCATCGCCGGGCTCGATGGTGTCGATCAGCGCGGCGATCTCCTTGCCCGCTTGGGCGACCGCCGCCGCGACCAATTCGTCTTTGCCACCGGGGAAATGGAAGTACAACGATCCGCGCGGCGCCCCGCTGGCCGCCAGGATCTGGTTGAGCCCGGCTCCGTAGTAGCCGTGCCGCTCCACCAGCGTGCGCGCCGCTTCGACGAGTTTGCCGCGAGTCTCGGTGCCTTTGACGCCCATGCGGTGACTGTAGACCGGTCTGCATATTTTTGCCAGCGTCGGGACTGACGACGGCCGCCTACCAGGTGGCAGCCAGGTCGGAAATCGCGCGCACTAAGCTGGTCGGCGGTAATTGCCGACCCATTCCCCAGGAGTACTCCACGTGAGCCAAGCAGGCCGTCCTGTAGTTCTGATCGCCGACAAGCTCGCCCAGTCGACCGTCGACGCGCTCGGTGACGGTGTCGAGGTCCGGTGGGTGGACGGACCGGACCGCCCGGCCCTGCTGGCCGCGGTGCCCGAGGCCGACGCGCTGCTCGTGCGGTCGGCGACCACGGTCGACGCCGAGGTCCTGGAAGCCGGGAAGAACCTGAAGATCGTCGCCCGCGCGGGCGTCGGCCTGGACAACGTCGACGTTCCCGCCGCCACCGAGCGCGGCGTCATGGTCGTGAACGCGCCCACCTCGAACATCCACACCGCCGCCGAGCACGCGGTCACCCTCTTGCTGTCCGCCGCCCGCCAGATCCCCGCCGCGGACGCCACGCTGCGTGAGCGCACTTGGCAGCGCAGCAAGTTCAACGGCGTCGAGATCTTCGACAAGACCGTCGGCGTCGTCGGCCTCGGCCGCATCGGCCAGCTGTTCGCCGCGCGACTGGCCGCCTTCGAGACCAAGATCGTCGCGTACGACCCCTACGTGTCGCCCGCGCGCGCCGCGCAGCTGGGCATCGAGCTGCTCAGCCTGGACGAACTGCTCGAGCGTGCCGACCTCATCTCGATCCACCTGCCGAAGACCCCGGAGACCAAGGGCCTCATCGGCAAGGAGGCCATCGCCAAGACCAAGCCCGGCGTGATCATCGTCAACGCCGCGCGCGGTGGCCTGGTCGACGAGGCCGCCCTGGCCGAGGCGATCAAGTCCGGCCACGTGCGCGCCGCGGGCCTGGACGTGTTCGAGACCGAGCCGTGCACCGACAGCCCGCTGTTCGACCTGCCGCAGGTCGTCGTGACCCCGCACCTGGGCGCCTCCACCTCCGAGGCGCAGGACCGCGCGGGCACCGACGTCGCCAAGTCGGTGCTGCTGGCGCTCGCGGGTGAATTCGTGCCCGGCGCGGTGAACGTCACCGGTGGCGCCGTCGGTGAAGAAGTCGCCCCCTGGCTGGACATCGTCCGCAAGCAGGGCGCCCTGCTCGGCGCGCTGTCCAACGAGCTGCCGGTCAGCGTGGAGGTGCAGGTGCGCGGCGAGCTGGCCGCGCAAGAGGTCGGCGTACTGGAGCTGTCCGCGCTGCGCGGCATCTTCTCCGCGCTGGTCGAGGACCAGGTCACCTTCGTCAACGCGCCCGCGCTGGCCAAGGAGCGGGGCATCACCGCCGAGGTCACCACCGCGACGGAGAGCCCGAGCCACCGCAGCGTCGTCGACCTGCGCGCCGTGTTCGGCGACGGCAGCACCCTGAACGTGGCGGGCACGCTGACCGAGCCGCAGCTGGTGGAGAAGATCGTCAACGTCAACGGCCGCAACTACGACATGCGCGCCGAGGGCCTCAACCTGGCCATCCTGAACTACAACGACCGGCCGGGCGCGCTGGGCAAGATCGGCACCAAGCTCGGCGAGGCCGAGGTCGATATCCTGGCCGCGCAGCTGACCCAGGACGTCGACAAGGAAGGCGCCACCGTGGTGCTGCGCGTGGCCCGCGAGGTGCCCGCCGACGTCCAGGCCGCGATCGCCGAGTCCGTCGGCGCGGCCAAGGTCGTCCAGGTCGACCTGTCCTGATCCGATCCGGGGCGCAGCCCCGGTGAACTCGGAATCGGGGCCCCCCCCCACCACACCAGAGCGGCGCCGCGGGGGGGGGCGGGGCCCGGGCG